>JALRFZ010000590.1 GCA_023253615.1 Verrucomicrobiales bacterium
GCCAGTGATTTGTCAGATTTGGTTGTGAGAGCGGAGCGATCCGACAGTTCACATTCTACGGGTTTGGGTTCTCTCTTTCAATGGAAAGCCGGAGACTTCCGGCTTTCCACTCTTCTGCCCGCCCTGCGGGCGGGCACCCCCGCGGGGGTGGCGTTTTCCGGTTTCTACGGTTTTTGTTTTCGGTTGTTCATGCCGCCCGTTTCATGAGATCAGGGCGATAGAGATCCCAAGGCGTTTTGCCTTGGAGCGACTGATGTGGACGCCACGTGTTGTAGCGCTCGAACCATCGTTTCAACGATCGCTCGAGGTCGTGGAGGTCCTGATAATCCCGCAGGTAGACCTCCTCGTATTTGAGGCTGCGCCAGAGCCTTTCCATAAAGACCCGGGGTCGCGCACGACTTGTCCACCCAACGGCCCTTCCCATCCATGCTCAAGCGCACGCCATGGCTTTCGAGGCACTCGCGCCAGGCTCGCGACGTGAACTGACAACCCTGGTCGGTGTTGAAGATCGCAGGAACCCTGCCCGCCATCCGCACCGCGTCCCGGAACGCTTCCAGGCAGAAGCCCGTGTCGAGGGTATTGGAGAGTTTCCAGGACAGCACCGCCCGGGTATGCCAATCCATGACCGCCACAAGATAGGCAAACCCTTTCCCGACGCGGATGTAGGTGATGTCGGCACACCAGGCTTCGTCGGGCCCACCCACTCCGCCGGCGAGAAGGTAGGGATAGACGCGATGTTCCTCGCCCTTGCCGGGCAGGCTCGTGCGGAGGCGCCGGTAGATGGCGCTGATCCTCATGAGTTTCATGAGCCGGGCGATCCGCGAACGGCTCGTCTCGATTCCATGGTGGCGCTTGAGCACATCGCGGATCTTGCGCGCGCCGAAGGCGGGATCCTCCAAGTGGATCTCATCGATGAGCCGGCAGAGCGCGGCATCCTCTTCGGTGAACTTGGCGGGCGGCGGCGTGAGCCGGTTGCGGTTGACACACAGGAGCTGGCACTGGCGGCGCACACTCAAGGGAGATTCGGATTCGATCATGACCTTGCGTTGCTTCACAGTCCCAGCTCCTTGGACTTTTTTGCCAGCCACTCCACCTCCATGGTCAGCTGGCCGATCTTGCGCTCGAGGCGGGCGCGCTCGCGCTCGGCGGCCTCCTCGTCCTTCTTGGCGGACCCGCCACGTTCGAAGACGGCGGCAGCCCCCTCCAGCAGGTCCTTTTTCCACTGGCCCACCAGCACGGGATGCAAATCGTGCTCTGCGGCTATTTCGTTGATCGTCTTGGCTCCGCGCGCGGCCTCCAAGGCCACTCGGGCCTTGAACTCCGGGGTGAAGTTCCTTCGCGTTTTCTTTTTCATGGTTCTCGGTCGGAATCTGCCGAGAACGCTCCCACTCTCAATCCTCAAATCCAATCAAGCCCGTGGCTCCGTCCGCCGGGTCCACCTCTCCGGAGGAGTTACCGAAGTGATACTTCAGAATGGCGTTCTTCTGGAGAAAGTAGCCGTCGTGGGAGAAGGCTCCGTAATCCACCATCTTTGCGAGATAATTCCCGGGTTGCTTCGGTTCTACGGCGACTACCGGCGCCGTGGTGCGGCAACCTGAAAGGGTGGATGCCGCCGCGGTGAAACAAAAGCCGATGATGAGTTGGCTGGGGCGTAAGAGCGGGGGGATCATTCCGTGGTAAGGTGAGTATTCGCGATTGATCACTTCAACTCGACCGGATGGGCGAGGGGTTTGATCGGGGGCTCAGTCGGTGGCGTTGGGTGGGGCTCGACAATTTCAAGGCGGTCGGCAATTCTTACCTGTGTGATTTCCTCATCGGCAAGGATTGAAAAAACCTCAACCAACTTGGTGCCATCGACACCATCTGAACAAAAAATCGCAAGGATCGGGCGGGATTCGGTGAGTTTCGCCGCCCGACCATAGGTCTGCAATCGTTCACGGAGCAAGGAAAGCGAGACTTCTTCGTCATTGATCTCAAACTTCCACGGGGTGACTCGGATGGACATGATATCGATTCCGATTCCGTAATCCGGAAATTGCCTCATCGCGTAAATCGATCCTGATTTGCCATCTTGAGAGAATGTGATTGCCATCCCGCGTTCGCCCAACAACACCGCCGCCGCCGTGAGGATCTCACGTCCCATCATCCCGCTTCCGTCGCCGATGTTCAGCACGGTCGCGTGATCCACCGGGTCGGACCGATTCCCGATGAACCAGGCTGGGACCGCGGTGATCACGACTCCCGACAAGAGCCCGTAGGAGAAAAAACGGGTCTTCGCACTCGTGCCGGGTTTTGCCACGCTCTCAGATTCCATGGGTTGGCCCGAGAATGACGAAACGCGGCGATGCCGTCGATCGCCATCGGCACGACGCGGGACAAGAGTGTCCCGCCTCCTTACTCGCCAGGTTCCTTCCTCAAACCACCAATTCCGGAATCGGCTTGCCGTGATCGACGATGGGCGTCGGTCTCCCGTTGAAGTCGTCGATCGTGATCTTCGAGGAATCGATGCCGAGGTGGTGGTAGATCGTGGCGAGGAAATCGCCGGGACCGCAGGGGCGCTCGATCACATCCTCACCGCGTTTGTCACTCGCGCCGATAATGCCGCCGGTCTGGATGCCGCCACCGGCCCAGACGTTGGAGAAGGCGCGGGGCCAGTGATCACGGCCGGGCTGGAGGGTGCCGGCGGGGGCGCTGGCGTCGCCGGCTCCGGTGCTGCGGTCGAAGCTGATCTTCGGCGTGCGGCCGAACTCGCCGGTGACGACGACGAGGACACGCTTGTCGAGGCCGCGGGCGTAGACGTCCTCGATCAGGGCGGAGACGGCGCGGTCGTAGTTCGGCATGCGGAAACGGAGGGCCTCGCACTGGTGCTGGTTCACGGCGTGGTCGTCCCAGTTGCCGACGCGTCCGCAGAGGGGGCCGCTGAGGCTGCTCGTGACGATCTCGACTCCC
>JALRFZ010000602.1 GCA_023253615.1 Verrucomicrobiales bacterium
AGGGCCGAGAGGGCGGTCTCGCCGCGACGATAGAGGGTGTTGCCGAGGTTGTAAAAGGCGGTGCTCTCGTAGCGTGGCGAGCCCTCGGCGGCGGCTTGGCCGAAAGCCTCCGCGGCCTTTTCAAAATTGCCGCTCTGGTAGGCCCGGGCTCCGATGCGGAGTTGGAGAAAAGCGCGTCCATCGGGCGAGCGTTCCTCGGAGTAGGCTCGATCGAGCACGGCGAGGGCGTCGTCGACATCCGCGACCTCCTCCGATCCGGCTCCGGCGGGCAGGGTGGCGGACATCAGCGCGGCCGCGATGGACGCGGCGGCGGTGCGGCGCCGGCTCTGCGGGGCGGTCCGGCTCCCCGCGGGGGCGGGTTTCAACCAAAAGAGCGGGGCGAGATGGGAAAGGACGAGCAGGAGGAAGGCGGCGGAGAGCGGCCAGAGAAAGCGCTCGATCGGCTTCTCGGATTTCCCGGCTTCCTCCCGCGAGCTGGCGAGCCCTGCGCGGATCTGCTCGACGACCTGGGTGAGCGAGGCGGCTCCACCGAGATGGACGTAGGCCCCGCCTTTGGAGGCGAGCGCCTGAAGCGGCCCGGGGGTGAGGCGGGTGCGGACGACCTGGCCGTTTTCATCCTTCACGAATTCGCCGGGAATGGTCCGGCCTTCCTCATCGACATCGGGGATGATGGAGCCATCGGCGGTGCCGACGCCGACGGCGAGGAGGGTGAGGCCCGCGGCGGAGGCCTCGTCGCGGACGCGTTCGATCTCCGCGATGCCTTCGAGGGCTTCGCCGTCGGAGAAAAGGACGAGGGCGCTCGGGCCGAGCTTGGCCTCCTTCACCGTCTCGAGAGCCAGATTCACCGCCGCGCTCAGGTTCGTGCCGCCGCGGGGGATCACTTCGGTGTCGAGCTGCTCGATGGCCTCGAGAACGGCTTCGTGATCGACGGTCAGAGGCGCCTGGAGGAAGGGTTTTCCGGCGAAGGCGATCAAGCCGATGCGGTCTTCGGGCAGGGAGAGGATGATATCCTGCGAGGCGAGCTTGGCGCGGTCGAGCCGGTTCGGTGCCAGGTCGTCCGAGAGCATGCTCCGCGAGGTGTCGATCGCGAGGATGAGATTGCGCGCCTCGACTTCGTTTTCGGTCTCCTCGAAGCCGAGCTGGGGACGGGCGAGGGCGGTGAGGAGGCAGAGGATCGCGAGCGACTGGAGGGTGAAAACCGTCCAGCGGCGCGCTTGGGTGGCGCCGTTGATGAGGCGGTGGGAAAGCCGGGGGGAAACGAGCCCGGGGAGGCGGCGCGAGGCCGCGAGATGCGACCAGATCCGCAGCACGAGCAGGGGGAGGAGGACGAGCCCGCCCCAGAACCAATCGGGTTGTGCGAAGACAAGTCCGTTCATGGGTAGCGCCTCCAGAAAGTCTCGTCGCCGATCAGGGTGAGCAGGCCGAAGCCGAGCCCGGCGAGGGCGAACCAGTGGAACCACTCCTCGCTCTCGATGCGGGTGCGGCGTTTGATCTCGGTTTTCTCCATTTCGTCGATGAGGTCGAAGATCCGTTCGAGCCCCGTGGTGTCCTGCGCTCGAAAGTACTCGCCGTCGGCGATCCGGGCAATCTCCTTGAGGGTCTCTTCGTCGAATTCCTGGGTCAATTGCTGTGGTCCCATCGGAGTCTGCACGATGTAGTTGCCGTAGGTGCCGACGGCAATGGTGTGGACGCGGATGCCGAGGGTCTTGGCGAGCTTCGCGGCCTCGATCGGGGAGAGGCGTCCGGCGTTGTTCACCCCGTCGGTGAGGAGGACGATGACCTTGCTTTTCGAAGGTCGTTTGTCGAGTCGCTTCGAGGCGGCGGCGATCGCCGAGCCGATCGCGGTGCCGTCCTCGACGAGTCCGATCTGCACGCGACCAAGCCCCATCGGTCCCTCGAGCCAGGCTTTTGACAGGGTGAGGGGACTGGCGAGATAGGGACGCCCGGCGAAGGCGAGCAGGCCGATGCGGTCGCTGTCGCGGCCTTGGATGAATTCCCTCGTCACTTTCTTCGCAGCCTGGAGACGGTTCACCCGGGGTATCGGCGGCCTTGAACGCCTCCCTCACCTGCTCGACGACCTCGTCATGATCGACGGCGCCTGCAGCGGCGACGACCATGCGCGGGGCGATGTAGTGACGGCGGTAGAAGCTGCGAATCCCCTGCCTCGTGAGAGCCTCGAGTGACTCCTGGGTGCCGAGGATGGGCCGACCCAGTGGTCCATCGCCGTAGTGCGTGCGCAGGTCGAGCAAAGCCGATTCACGGGCCTTGCCGAGAAGACTGGCCGAGC
>JALRFZ010000684.1 GCA_023253615.1 Verrucomicrobiales bacterium
CCACCGCTCACGCCGTGATGCAGCTCAACGCCGAAGACGGAGGCCGTCGCCGTCACATCCAAGTCCAGCTCCCCGAGCCCTGCGACGAAAAGAGCGAAGCCTTTAAAGCCGGCTACGCCACCATCGCCGAGATCGGCAAAGAGCGCATCCGTCGCGCCGGGGCGAGGCTGAAGGATGAAATCAGAAGGATGAAGGAGGAAGGAAAGGCCACTTCATCCTTCAAAATTCATCCTTCCTACTTGGAAAACCCGGAGGGTTTGGACACCGGCTTCCGCGTCCTCAAGATCGCCGACTCGAACTTCGCCGAGATCCAATGCGAGCCCGACCAACTCGACCAAGGCGATCTCCTCCTCCACGTCGACAACATCAAGCCCGATCGCGGCGCCGAAGACCTCCTCTTCCAGGTCCTCCTCGACTGGGGCGTGGACCTGAGCTTGAAAATCACAAAGGAGATTTTCAAGCTCAGGAAGGATGAAGGAGGAATGATGAATTATGAAGTGTTTTGGGTCGACGACAACGCCCTGGCCGCCTGCTTCGAGACGCGCGTCTCGGAGGATCTCGTGAAAGAGATCGCCAAGCGCACTCCCCTCCGCGCCGTCTTCCGCGACGCGGGCTACGCGAGCGACGCCGTGAAGATCAACATCGAACAGATCTTCAAAGCCCTCAGCCCGCACACCGAGCTGAAGACGGTTTAGAATGGAACCCGCCGCACTGCAGGAAGTCCTCGACCGCCTCGTCACTCGATGGGAGAACGAGACCGTTGAGTTCAAGGAGGCGGGGAACGACTACCCGACCGACAAGATCGGCCGTTATTTCTCCGCCCTTGCCAACGAGGCGAATCTCGCAGGTGCGGAGTCCGCATGGCTGGTCTTCGGCGTCAACGACAGAACCCGTGCCGTCGTCGGCACCGACTACCGGGGAGACGCCGAGCGTCTCCAATCTCTGAAGCAGCAGGTCGCCGAGGATTCCGAACCCCGGATTTCCTTCCGTGGCATCCACGAGCTGATGACCCCGCAGGGCCGCATCGTGCTCCTGGAGATTCCCGCCTCCCCGCAGGGCATCCCGATTTCTTGGAAGGGCCACTATTACGGCAGGGATGGCGAGAGCCTCGGTCCCCTCAGCCTCGACAAGATCGACCAGATCCGCAACCAGACCCAGGGTAGTGATTGGAGCGCACGAGCCGTCGAGAGCGCCATGCTGACCGATCTCGATCCCGCCGCCATCAAACGAGCGCGGGATACGTTCACCCTCCGCCATGCAAATCGCTTCGCGCCCGACGAGGTCGCAAGCTGGTCGGACGCCACCTTTCTCGACCGGGCGAAGCTAACCGCCGGCGGAAAGATCACCACGGGCACCCTGCTGCTACTCGGCCGGGAGGAAAGCGCCCACCTCCTCTCGCCGCATCCGGCGCAGATCACGTGGAAGCTGGTAGGCCCTGAAACCGGCTACGAGCACTTCTCCCCGCCCTTCCTCCTCAACACCACGCGTCTCTACCAGAAGGTCCGCAACATCCAGTTGCGAATCCTCCCTGCGGACGAACTCCTCTCCATCGAAGTCGCCAAGTATGATCAGAAGATCGTGCTCGAAGCCCTGCATAATTGCCTCGCCCATCAGGACTACCTGAGAAACGGCCGTATCGTCGTGACCGAGCATCCCGACCGCCTCGTCTTCGAAAACGAGGGATCGTTCATCGACGGTGTCCCCGAGGACTTCCTCACCGGGGAGAAGACGCCCCGCCGCTATCGTAACCCCTTCCTCGCCCAGGCCATGGTCGAGCTCGGGATGATCGATTCCATGGGCTACGGCATCCACCAGATGTATCGGGGGCAGGCGGCGCGATACCTTCCTCTGCCGGACTACGACCTTTCCGAGCCAAACACCGTCCGCCTGACTCTGCACGGAGCGATCGTCGATCCCGCCTACACCCGCCTCCTGATTCAGAAAACCGACCTCGACCTACTCGACGTGTTCGCTCTCGACCGCGTTCAGAAACACCTGCAGATCGACGACGCCATTTCGCGACACCTCCGCAAGGTCGGTCTCATCGAAGGGAGGAAGCCCAACTTTCACGTATCCGCCAAGGTGGCCATGGCCGCAAACGCCAAGGCGCAGTATATCCGCACCCGGGCCCTCGACGACGAGTTCTGCAAGAAGCTCATCCTCGATTACCTCGAGCGGTTCCAACCCGCAACCCGGCAAGAGATCGACTCGTTCCTCCTCGACAAGCTGGGGGACGTGCTGGGGGAGGAGCAGAAGGCCAACAAAATCAGCAATCTCCTCACCAATCTCAGGCGGGCGGGGAAGATCGTGAACAAAGGCTCGCGGAAGGCGTCCGCGTGGGAAATTGCAGAATAAAAAAACAAAACGCAGAAAAGAGACTTCGATGAAATCACTGTAACCTATTGATAATCAATGGTTTTTCTTTTCTGATCCCTTTTCTGGAAAGCCCACGAATTCGCACCCCGCTCCACCCGCCAGCGCTAAAACGCTCCAAGACGACCATGAGTCGTCGAGTCCGGTTTCACGATTCATAATTCATCCTTATCCCTGATGAAGATCCAGTTCAAACACAAGCCCTACCAGGCCGAGGCGGTCGAGGCCGTGGTCGATTGCTTCGCCGGGCAGCCCAAGGTGGAGGGCATCGCCTACCGGCTCGATCCCGGCAGGCTCTACGATACCCCGGTCGGCAAGGACCCGGCCCGTCAGGATGAAATGGACTTCGGCACCGAGGCCTTCCGCAACGCGCGGATCGAGCTGAGCGAGGATCAGGTCCTCGAGAACGTCCAGAAGGTCCAACGCCGCCGCAACCTGCCGCAATCCAAGTCCCTCGTCGCGACGAAGAGCGCCAAGATCAATCTCGACATCGAGATGGAGACCGGCACAGGCAAGACCTACGTCTACATCCGCACCATGTTCGAGCTGAACCGCCGCTACGGCTGGGGCAAGTTCATCGTGGTGGTGCCGAGCATCGCCATCCGCGAAGGGGTGGAGCGCGCCTTCAAGATCACCGCCGAGCATTTCTTGAACGACTACGGCAAGAAGATCCGCTATTTCGTCTACGACTCGAAGGAGCCGCACAAGCTGGAAAGCTACTCCTCCGACGGCGGGATCAACGTGATGATCATCAACACCCAGGCCTTCGCCGCGAAGGGCAAGGACCAGCGGCGCATCTACGAGGAGCTCGACGATTTCCAATCGCGGCGGCCCATCGACGTCATCAAGGCGAACCACCCCATCCTCATCCTCGACGAACCGCAGAAGATGGAGGGCAAGCAGACGATGGAGTCGCTCAAGGAATTCAGCCCGCTCTTCGTCGCCACCGACTTCGGGCCTGGGTCGCTGACGACGTCGGGCTACCCGCGCACGGTCCGGGAGTGGCGCCGCGGCACGCCGCTGGCCGCTGCGGCGACGGTGTTCGAGGGCCGGGCCGACGACATGGCGGTCGAGGCGCGGCACGACCCCACGCCCGGCTTCGAGCGCGACTTC
>JALRFZ010000697.1 GCA_023253615.1 Verrucomicrobiales bacterium
CTGATAGGCCGCGAGCCCATCCCGAAGCGACAGCTTGCGCCGCCTTTAATCTTTCGATCACATGGGGTATTAATCCGAATTTCTCCGGGCTATCTCCCACTTCGGGGCAGGTAACTCACGTGTTACTCACCCGTTCGCCACTAAGACCCTTTAAAGCAAGCTCTAAAGAATCTCCGTTCGACTTGCATGTCTTATCCACGCCGCCAGCGTTCGTTCTGAGCCAGAATCAAACTCTTCGAATAGAAATTTTGATTCCGCTTTCGAAACGCTAGCTACTCCTTTCGGAGCGGCTGTTGTTCTTATACGGAAAATTGACGTGAACTAGGTTCCGGAATATCCGGAACTTCGTTCGGCACGTTACTTGCTTTCACGTGCAGCACACAATTTAGCCTTTTCCTTTTCCGCCAACTTTTTGCCAATCTGACGAGCGAGCCGTGAAGCTCTCATCTGACTTGCAGCCGGTTGGCCTGATGTTCTGAAAGATCTAAGTCTCTTGAACCGTTCCCGGTTCAGCGGAGCCACCCTCTTTTGGGCGGGCGGTGATTATAACCGCCCGTTTCCGAAGGTCAAACACTTTTGTGCAAGATTTTTCGAAAAAGCGCTCTTTCCCGTTCCCGGGCCGCTCCCGCGCTCCAACAGATTTAAAAAATCATTGAAATTGAGATTCCGGGGCACGTTACACGCGGGATCATGGGCCACCGGCCGTCTCCGGGGCGAAAGGATTGTCTTCGCGTGGCGGATCGGTTACTTTGCGAGGCAATTCATGGAGTCACGCTCTTTCCTTCCGTTCTGGTCGGCCGCCCTTCCCGCGTTGGCCTTGATCTCCTTTTCCGATCCACTTTCCGCCCAAGGGCTGGTCGCCGTGCCGGTCCCTCTGGAGGACGCCGATCCGGAGGAGACGCCCGCAGCCCCCGCCCGTCGTCCGACCTCGCCCGTGCCGGAGGTGGCGGTGCAACCTCCCCTCACTCCGGAGGAGGACGCAGTCCGTGCCCAGGTCCGGGCCATCCTCCCGGCGGGGCGTCATTTTGCGCAAACCGCGGAAGCGGCGGTGGCGCGACTTTACAGCGACCGCGGTTATCGGTCCTTATGGGAGGCCGATGTGCTGGTGGCCGGTTTTCATCGCGCACTCGGCGAGGAACTGAAACGCCACGCCCTGCCCGAGCTATTGGCGCAGGATCCCGAGGCCCTCGCCCCGCGCGTACCGCAGGGTCCCGTGGACGCGCGGGACCTCGCCCACACGGTCGCTTTCCTCGACACGGCACTGATGATCCGCATCGGCGTGGTGTCCTTCGACCGGATCTGGCCGGACTGGGATTATGGCGACAAGCCGGGTTCGGATGAGCGCACGGTCGATTCCATCGTGGGCGACCTCGTCGTCGCGACTTCGCTCCGCCCCTTTGAAATGACCAAATCGATCGACGCCCTCGCGCCGAAGAACTGGATCTACCGCGAGCTCCACAAGGCGTACCCGGCTGCGAGGGACGCGATCCTCAGGTACTCGGGACTCCCGCAAATTCCGAATCCGGAGCAGATCGGTCCCGGCAAACCCGGGGAGATCTATCCCGCCGCGCCGGCCATCGCCGCACATCTCATCGACCGGGGTTACCTCAACATGCCTCCACAACAAGCCGCATTGCTCACGTCGATGACGCCGGAGCTGACCGGGGCCCTCATCGCTTTCCAGACCGACTACGGTCTCGATCCCGACGGCATCTTCGGCCTGGGATCCTGGCGCCATCTCAATGTGAACGCCGCGGACCGCTTCCGTTCGCTCGTGCTGAACCTCCATCGCGCCCGCCTCATGCCGGCGAAAATGGGTGACCGCTACCTCGTCGCGAACCTGCCGTGCGCGGAGCTCTATCTTTTTGACGCGAACGATTTCATGTCGAAGTCGATGCGCATCGTCCACGGCAAGGCCTCGGTGGAGTCGCAGCATACCAAGATCTTCCGCGACCGCATGCAGGAGGTCGTCTTCGGCCCTTATTGGAACGTCCCGCCCAGCATCGCGCGGAAGGAGTTGTTGCCCCGCATGCAGGAGGATTGGGGCTACCTCAGCCGCAACAACTACGAGTTGGTCAATTCCTTCGGCGCGAGCGCCGGGACGAGGGTTTCGCCCGACACGCTGGCTGCGGTTTCGTCTGGAAAAATGCTGATCCGGCAGAAACCGGGCGGCAGCAACGCCCTCGGTTACGTGAAATTCCTCTTTCCGAACACCTTCAACATCTACATGCACGACACCCCGGCCCGCGACTTCTTCGCCCGCACCAACCGCGACCACAGCCACGGCTGCATCCGGGTCGCCAAGCCCGACGAGTTGGCCGAATGGGTCTTCGCTCCGGAAGGCTGGACGCTCGAACAGGTGCGCGCGAAGATGAAAAACGACCTCAACAAAGGCGTCGCGGTGAAGGGCGGGATCAACGTCTACATCACCTACTTCACGACCTTCCCCCGGCCCGCCTCGGGTGGTCGCATCCTGCTGGCCCCGGGACGCGACGTCTACGGGCTCGATGCCGCCGACGCCCGCACCCTCGCCGCCTTCATCCCCTGGCAGGAGGCACCCGCCGCGCCGGTCACAGCCCCGTCGGGTGGTCAATGAATCCCACCTCGAGCCCGGGAAACTCCGCCGCCCAGCGCGCAGCGAGCGCCTTCACCCCGAAGGTCTCGGTGGCGTAGTGGCCCGCGTAGATCAGGTTGATCCCCAGTTCCTCCGCCGCGGTGTAGCTCCAGTGCGGGCCTTCGCCGGTGAGAAAGGTGTCGATCCCCGTGGCGGCGAGTTCGTGGATCTGTGACCCGGCCCCGCCGGTGATGACGCCAAGTTCACGGACGCGAGTCGGACCTCCCGGAGCCAGCTTCGGCACATCGCCCACGGCCGCCGCGACCCGACCGAGCAGTTCGTCGCGATCGAGATCGCACGTGACCCGCAGCCCGAGGTCTCGCCCCTTCCACGGGGCAAAGGGCCGGCTTTCTCCCGCAAAACCGAGGGCCGCGACGAGGAGGGCGTTGTTTCCGAGCTCCGGATGCATGTCGAGAGGCAGGTGAGCCGAGTAGATCGCGAGGTCGTGGTCCATCGCGAGCTTGAGCTTGCGGTAAAGGGCTCCCTCGATCCGTTGCGCGCCCTGCCAGAAGAGCCCGTGGTGGACGACGAGGAGATTCATTCCGGTGGCACAGGCCTCCTCCATCACCGGGAGGCAGGCATCGACGGCGGCGGCGATCTTCGTGACTTGGCCCGAGTTCGCGAGCTGGAGTCCGTTGAGTGCGCCCGGGTAGTCGGCGATGGCGTCGATCGAGAGCCAGTCGTTGGCGGCGGTGATGAGGTCGGAGAGGGCGGGCATGAAGAACGCTACCCTAATGGCAGTTTTCCCGATTGTCTCCTCCGCCTTGAGTCCGCTACACTGTCTCCATGAAACGATACCCGCTGAACAAACGCACCGCCGCTTTCCCGCTCGTGGCTTCCCTCGCCGTCGTTGGTTTCCTTCTCCCAGTCCTGAGCCCGCCCGTCGATGCCGCCTCGCCCAGCGCCTCGGCCCGGATCATCAAAAAGCTGAAAAAACAGATCTCGAGCCTGAAAAAACAGCTCGCGGCGGCCACCTCGACCCCGGCTCCCTTCATCGAGATGGTGAAGGGTGGGGAATGTGGGTAATGCGCCCGATTAGAATTTCGGGGAAGGTGCCTTCGGTGGGAAATGTCCCCCGAGTCGTTAAAATTTGAGGTGGCG
>JALRFZ010000465.1 GCA_023253615.1 Verrucomicrobiales bacterium
GTCCGATCCTCGCCGACGCGTGTTTCCATTGCCACGGCCCCGATTCGGTGACGCGCAAGGCCGACCTGAGGCTCGATACCGAAGCGGGCTTTTTCGGGAAGGACGGTGGAGCCGAGGCCGCGGTGATTCCGGGCAAGCCCGGGGAAAGTCCGCTCTACGACCGCCTCATCACCGACAATCCGGATGACATCATGCCGCCCCCGGATTCGCACAAGGAATTGACTCCGGAGCAGATCGAGATCGTGCGCCGCTGGATCGAGGAAGGAGCGAAATGGCAGCCGCATTGGAGTTTTGTCAGGCCCGAGAAAGCGGCGGAGCCGGAGGTGTCGAAGTCGGAATGGGTGGCGAATCCGATCGACCGTTTCATCCTCGCCGGTCTCGACAAGGCGGGGCTGACGCCCGCCCCTGAAGCGGATCGACGGGCGCTCGCGCGGCGGGTCGCCCTCGATCTCACCGGGCTGCCTCCGACGCCCGAGGAAGTCGAGGCCTTCGTCGCCGATCAGGATCCCAAGGCTTATGAAAAATTGATCGACCGCTACCTCGCCTCGCAGCGCTGGGGCGAACATCGCGGACGCTATTGGCTCGATGCGGCACGTTATGCGGACACGCACGGATTGCACTTCGACAATTACCGCGAGATGTGGCTCTACCGTGATTGGGTGATCGGAGCCTTCAATCAAAACCAGCGATTCGACCAGTTCACGATCGAGCAGATCGCCGGAGACCTCCTCCCCAAGCCGACCGAAAGCCAGCTCATCGCCACCGGTTTCCAGCGCTGCAACATGACGACGAACGAGGGCGGTACGATCGACGAGGAGAATATCGCCCTTTACGCCGCCGACCGCGTGCAGACCATGGGATGGGTCTATCTCGGCCTCACCATCAATTGCGCCCAGTGTCACGACCACAAGTTCGATCCGATCTCGGCGAAGGATCACTACGCGATGGCCGCGTTTTTCCGGAACACGACGCAGGGTCCGAAAGACGGGAACGTGAAAGACAGCGGACCCATTCTCGTCGTGCCGACGGAGGCCGATCGCCCGCGCTGGGACGCCCTGCCGGGTGAGATCGCCGCGGCCGCGGGCAAACGCAACGATCGCCGGGGCGCGGCGCGTCCGGAATTCGACCAATGGCTCGCCCAGGCCACGTCGGCGATGCTGGAAGATGGCGCTTTGGCGGACAAGCTCGTCACCCATTTTCCCCTGAACGAAGGCAAGGGGGGCGCCCTCGCCGCGCGTCTCCCGGCCGATCGGAAGGGCGCCGCGCCCGATGCGATCGCCTGGGCGGCGGGAGGCAAGTTCGGATCGGCTCCCGTGATCAAAAAAGGCACTACCGGCGACCTCGGCGATCTCGGCAACTTCACGCGCAACGAGCCCTTTTCCGTGGCCGCGTGGGTGCGTCTGGAGAAAGAGGGCTCGGGCGCGGTGGTGGCCCGCATGGATGTCGGCAAGGGACACCGCGGCTGGGATCTCCTCGTGGAGGGGCGTAATCTCGCCTTCCATCTCATCGACACCTGGCCCGACAATGCGCTCAAGGCCGGCACGCAGCGTCCCGCTCTGAATCCCGGCCAGTGGGCTCATGTCGCCGTCACCTACGATGGCAGCGGCAAGGCGGCGGGAGTCAAATTCTACGTGAACGGCAAGGAGGCACCGTCGCGCGCGCTTTCCGACAAGCTCGCGGCCAATGCGGAGACGCGTTCGGAGACGCCGCTCCGCCTCGGACAACGCAGCAACAGTTCCACCCTCGAAGGCGCCCAGGTACAGGATCTGCGGATCTTCGCCCGGCGTCTTTCCGCTACCGAAGCCGAGCGTCTCCAGCAGATCCCCGCGCTGCATGCCGCCCTCGCCGCCGGGGCGAAACGC
>JALRFZ010000749.1 GCA_023253615.1 Verrucomicrobiales bacterium
AGTCGGCCGGGAGGGTGATTCGAACCCCCGCCGAACCAGCTTCGGCAACCTCGCGGAAAGTGCCGCCACGGGCCTCCAGGCCGATGTTTTCTGAGCGAGTTTTCCACACCGTTGGCCGCTTGGAAAACAACCTGTCCCTGCCGCTTGAATTACCCGTCCCTACCGTCATCATCACGTCGCAAACCTGTCCCTGCCGCTTGGAAAACAACCTGTCCCTACCGCCGGTCCGTCCCTACCGCCGGTCCTACCGCCTACTTGTCCCTACTGCCGGTCCGTGCCACCGCCTGCCACCGCAACAAACTCTTGAAGAACCCTGACGACAAGCGCCCAGATTTGACCAGGTCACGGAAGAATAGGAGGGAGACTGCTTTTCCGCCGAGGTATTGATGGAATTTCCAAGAACAGCGCTGAGTCGGGATGAAAGTGAGCGAAGAATCATGAAAATCACTCGAACCGCCGCAGGAACTCCCGAAAAAACATCCCGGCTTTCAGTAATTCGTCGATCTCGACATATTCCACCGCTCCATGGGCTCGATCGATGCTGCCGGGACCGAAGACGAGACTCGGCACGCCCTGACGCGAAAGTTTGCTCGCATCGCTGCCAAAAGGTACGCCGGCGGGATCTCCGTTCAGACCCATCTCCCGCAAGATCTCACCTCCAAGCAGGGCGGGCGGGGCATCGATGGGAGTGTCCAATCCTTCGTCGGTGAGCATGGGTGGTTCCATCTCGGCGACGAGTCCGGGATGCCGTGACGCGAGGTGATCGAGGAGGGATTGATATCGGGTCAGGGCGTCAGTCGCTTTCTCACCTGGCAACAGACGCCGGTCGATCTCGATGACACATTCGTCGGGGACGAAATTCACCTGCACGCCTCCGCTGATGACGCCGACATTGCAGGTCGCGGCTCCGGCCAAGGGATGGACCTTCGTGGCGAGGGACGCCTCGTCTTCTTCCAGCGCGAGAATGAGGCGGGCCATGTGGTTGATCGCATTCACCCCGAGATGAGGCTTCGAGCTGTGGGCCGCCCTGCCCCGCACCCGGATGCGCCAGCGCAACACGCCCTTGCTCGCGACGACGAGGCGGAGCTCGGTTGGTTCTGCGACGATGGCGGCATGGGCGGTGAGCCCCTCGCAAAGTTTCACGACGCCGCGGTAGGAATATTCCTCGTCCACGACGGCGGCGAGCCAGACTTCGCATGGCGGGACCAAACCCTCGTCCTTGAGCGAGACCATCGCGTGAAGCATCGCGGCGAGCCCGGCCTTGGTGTCGCAGGAACCGCGTCCGTAGAGCAGATTGCCTTCGATGACGGGGTCAAAGGGCGGGATCGTCATGCCTTTGACCGAGACGGTGTCGGTGTGAGCTTCGAGGACGATGCGGCGCTTCGGATCGCGGCCGGGCAGTCGTGCGACGAGGTTGGGACGGCCTGGAAAGACCTCGGTTTCCCAGGTCTCGATGCCGTGGCCGCGGCAGAACTCACGCAGCCAGGCGACCACTCCGGCCTCGGAGACACCGCCCTCGTAGGCGGGATTGACGCTCGGGATACGGACGAGCTCGGAGAGGGTGAGGATGACAGGCTCTTGGTGCATGTGTCAGGATGGTTCGCCGCGCCGTTGCGACCAGTCGATCGGCGTGATCCGGCCGAGCAGGACCGCATAGAGGATCGCTCCGACGAGCAACATCGCGGCCGAAGCGGTGAAGGCGAGGGCAAAGGACCCGGTGCGGGTCACGATCATGCCGGTGACGACCGGCGAAACGACTCCGCCGAGATTGCCGATGCAGTTTTGCAATCCGGTCCAGCGTCCCGCCGCAGCCGTGCCGGCAAGGGTCTGGGTCACCGCCCAGACATTCGAACTGTAGAAGCCTAGCGCGGCACAAGCCGCGGTGAGAAACGCGACACAACGTCCCGCCTCGGTCGCCCGCACCGCCACGATCATGAGCACGGCACAGAGGAGGAATCCGGTGACGAGGAACGTCTTCCGCACCCGGGTGGGCGTGCCACCGGCGCGGATCCAACGGTCCGAGCACCAGCCGCCCACGAGCGAGGTGACGGCCATCGCCCAAAAGGGCAGCGAACCGAAGACCGCCATGTCCTCTTTCGAGAAGCCACGCTCCTCGACGAGGTAGGATGGCAGCCACGAGACGAGGAAATACCAGGCGTAGCCGAGGCAGAACATGCCCAGCGAAGTCACCCAGACTTCGCGTCGCCTCAGCAGCACCGTCCACGCCACCCCCGGTTCAGCGGTCGCTACGGGATCATCGCCCGCCTTTTCGCGGCGTTTCTCCGAAGGCACCAGCCAGAGCCAGGGGATGAGCCAGAGGAGGCTGCCGAGGCCGACAAACAAAAAGAGCGCGCGCCATCCGTAGTGGGCAACGACAAGCCCCCCGAGCAGAGTGCTCAGAGCGGGGCCGATCTTCGTGCCGGCATCGATGAGGGCATTGGCAAAGCCACGCTGCTCCTCCGCGTAGTTCGCGGCGAGGAGACGGGAGGTCGCGGGATAAGCCACGCTTTCCCCCACCCCGAGAATAAGCCGCAGGGCGAAGAAGATCCAAAAACCTGAAAACACCCCCATCGCCGCCGTCGCGAGCGACCACACGAGGAATCCGATCGCGTAGACCCACTTGACATCATAGCGGTCCACAAGCCACCCGGCGACGATCTGAAAGAGGGCGTAGCTCCAGAAGAAGGCCGAAAAGAGGAAGCCCATCCGCGTGTCGTCGATCGCGAACTCCTTGGCGAGGTCGGGCTTCGCCACGGAAAGGGTGCCGCGGTCGATGTAATTGATCCCCACGGCCACGACGAGGAGGACAAGCAAGGTGAGTTTCTTGGAGCGATCCATGGAATTGGGAAGGCAACCGGGAAAAGGGCGGTTTCGGCCGATGTTAGGAGGTTGCCTCGCATGCCGCCAATCTTTTGGCAAAGGGCCTCTGGCGCGTTCGCGCGCCCGGTCATGGCGCGATTCTGCGGATGGGAGTTCGGGGGTTCTCCCTTACGATGGGGAAGATCTGATCCGAACCCATTTCCGCATGGCTTGTTTTTACCGCATCTCTCTTGCCGTCGCCGTGTCGATGGCAGCTTCCCTGCGGGCTGAAGAACCCGCCACGAAGCCACTCCACTTCGTCAACGACATCATCCCCATCCTGACGAAGGCCGACTGCAACACGGGCGGCTGCCACGCCAAGGCGATCACGGGCCAGCGCGGCTTCCGGCTTTCCCTGCTCGGCTTCGAACCTGAGGACGACTACGAGCACATCGTCAAGGAAGGCCGCGGCCGCCGCGTCTTTCCCCCGGCTCCGGAGCAGAGCTTGCTGCTGCTGAAGGCGGCGAACATCGTCCCCCACGGCGGTGGGAAAAAGCTGGAGCCCGGTTCCGAAGGCTACCAGACCCTCGTCCGCTGGATCGGCGAGGGCATGCCCTACGGCAGCGAGACCGATCCGAAGATCGCCGCTCTCGAGGTCGAGCCCGCGCAGCAAATCATGAAGCCGGGCACGAGCCAGCAGCTCAAGGTCACGGCCCGCTACAGCGACGGCAGCACCCGAGACGTCACCGGGATGGCGCTCTACGAAGCGAACGACCGCGACATGGCCGAGGCCGATCACCACGGGCTCGTGAAAACGCTCGACCTGCCCGGCAAGGTCGCGGTGATGGTGCGCTACTCCGGTCTCGTCTCGGTCTCGAACATCTCCATTCCCCTCGGCGCGCCGGTCGAGACGGTGCCGCCTTCGAAAAACTTCATCGACGACCTCGTCTTCGCGAACCTGAAGGAAATCGGCATCCCGCCCTCAACGGTCATCGATGACGCGACCTTCCTCCGTCGGGTCTCGCTCGACATCGCCGGGCGTCTCCCCACGATCGACGAAACGAAAGCCTTCCTCGCGAGCACCGATCCGAACAAGCGCGACCAAGCCATCGAGGCCCTGCTCGCCACGCCCGACTACGCCGACTACTTCGCGAACAAGTGGACCGCGCTGCTGAAGAACAAGCGCGAGGATGCCGCCGACATCACCGCGAACTTCGCCTTCCACGCCTGGATGCGCGACAGCCTCCTCGCGAACACGCCCTACGACGACATCGTGCGGCAGATTCTCGGGGCTACCGGCACGATCGTCTCGAATCCCCCGGTCGCGTGGTACAAACGCGTCAAGGAACCCGCCGCCCAGCTCGAGGATGTCGCCCAGCTCTTCCTCGGCGTGCGGATGAATTGCGCCCAGTGCCACCACCATCCCTTCGAGCGCTGGAGCCAGGGCGACTACCACGCGATGGCCGCCTTCTTCACCCAGGTCGGCCGCAAGCCCACCGCCATCGCTGGCGAGGACCTCATCTTCCACAAGCGCGGCCTCGCCGCCTTTGAAAACAAGAAGACCGGAGCCAAGGTGAAGCCCGCCGGACTCGGCCAGGCCCCGCCGGAGATCGCGCCCGACGACGACCCGCGCCTCGTCCTCGCCGACTGGATGGGGGAAAAGGAGAATCCCTTCTTCGCCAAGGCGCTCGTGAACCGTTACTGGAAGCACTTCTTCAAGCGCGGCCTCGTCGAACCCGAGGACGACCTCCGCGACACCAACCCGGCGACGAATCCCGAGCTGCTCGACGCGCTCGCGAAACACTTCATCGAGAGCGGCTTCGACCTGAAGGAAGTGGTCCGCGCCATCACCCGCAG
>JALRFZ010000773.1 GCA_023253615.1 Verrucomicrobiales bacterium
TCTTCCACAGCCTCATCGGCCGCAGCGCCAACGACGCCCTCTCGCGCATCCTTGTGAAACGTCTCAAGGACGCCGTCGGCGGCAACGCCCTCGTCACCCTCGACGACTACGGTTTTCTCCTCACCGTCCGGCGCTTCCAGGATCTCGGCGTCGCCGAATGGCGCGAGCTCTTCTCCGCCGAGGGAGCCGGGGAGATCCTCCACGCCGCCCTCGTCGATTCCCAGCTCGTGAAGTGGCAGTTCTCCGGCATCGCCCAGACCGGACTGATGATCCCCCGCAACGTCACCGGCGGCGAACGCACCGTCCGCCAGATCCGCTGGAGCGCCGACCTGCTCTACCAGGTGCTCGCCAAACACGAACCCGATCATCCCCTCCTCGAGCAGGCCGTGCACGAGGCCAAACACACCTTCCTCGATCTCGACCGCGCCGTCGCCTTCCTCCACGAAGCCCACGCGATGGAGTGGGAACTCGTCGAAGTCCCCGCCGTCTCACCCTTCGCCTTCGGGCTGTATGCGAGCAAGATCCGCGAGAGCCTGATGATGGAGTCGCCCGAGGAGGCGATTGAGAGGTTGTATCGGGAGATGCAGAGGAAGGTGGCGGAGCGACACGAGGGGGCCGACTGAAGCGCCGCTTCATCCCATCCGGCGGGACGACTTCGAGCCAGCGTCTGATCTCCATCCTGGCGGATTGAGGAGCAGTCCACCTCAGGGCAGGTCCCGCACCCCGCGGGCCTCGGGGCTGCCGCCGCCGAGGTAGCCGTAGCTGGCGCCCTCCGGATCCGGGCTCACCCAGAAGGCGTAGAGCCGCCCCTTCTTGAGGTGGAAGCGGAAGCGCACCGGCTGGCCTTTCAGACCCTCGAGGGAGCCGCCGCCTTCCCAGCGGATCGCCTCGCGGGTGCGGTCGCCGCTGACCGTCTCCGAGTGCGCGGCGATGCTGCCGTCCGCGGCGATCGCCTCGACCCGCAGCCCGCCCCCGGAGGTCGCGTGATTCACGAAAAGATGCTGACCCTGGAAGCGGACCGGACGCGTCGTCAGGCTGCCCTGCGAGTCCGTGCCCATCGAGGCGAAGCCGTCGCGCCGCAGCGTCGCGAGACCGATGCTCTGGCCCGCATACATCCCCTTGCGCCCGTCCGCCACCTTGCCCGAGCAGCCCGAGTAAGGAAAGATCAGCTGATACCCGACCACGAAGAGGATGCCGCCGGGGCTGTGCACGTAGCCCTTGTCCCAGGCCCCCTCCGTCCGGGTGGAGGAGATGAAGGCCTCGCGCCAGGGGCGGTCCCAGTGAAAGCCATCCCGGCTGAAGCCCAGCTTCAGATCGATCGTCTTCGGGGTTTTCAGTTTCTGGCAGACTGTGTTGTGCGGACCGACGTGGATGAAAAACATGCCCAGCATCAGGCTCTCGTAGGCCACGCCGCCGAGGCTGTAGAGCTGGGGCGTGTCTCCGATCCGCGGATCGGGCTGGTCGAGTCGGTCGGCCCCCACCCAGTAGACCGAGGTGTTGAAGACGTTCTCCTCGCCGAAGCCGGCCGATTCCGCGTAGCTCCGCAGCCGGTGGCGGGGCGGCACGCTCGCCTTGATGCTGTAGATCCAGCGGCGGCGGAAAGGATTGTAGAAAAAGGAGCTGTAATCGCTGGAGTCGCCCGCCGGGACCGCCTCGGACCATTTCGCCCCATCGGCCGAGGTGTAGAAGGCGTGGTAGAGGGGGCTGAGTTGCACCTGGTGGAGCGCCGCATCCTTCGCCCGGGCCACCGCGAGCAGCTTCAGCCGCACGGCGGGATCGCTCGCCTCCGCATCGAGCCAGAAGCAGTCGTTCACCGGCACCACCGTGGCGGGATTCGCGATCTTGCCCGGCCCGCGCTCCCAGTGGAACCCATCGCGGCTGACCGCCGTCTCGAAGCGCTGGCTCGTGCCACCGGAGAACCAGAGTTTCAGGGCCTCGGCGGCCGGATCGTAGAAGGCCCCGCCGTGCAGCAGGGCCACCGATCCGCCCGAGACGCTCTGCGAGCTCGAGTCCTCGTGCACCCGCAGCTCCTCCGGCGTCGTCGCCACCAGGACCGGATTGCCCCGGTACTTCTCCGCCGGGTGAAAGGTGCGGACCAGATCCGTCTCCTCGATCAGGAAGTCGTCCACAAAGAGCTGCCGCCCGACATCGATGGGGATCACCGCGGGAGGCGTCGTCAGGTAGGGGACCGGCATGGGCTCCACCGAAAGGACCTCGCGATCCCGGGGCGGCCAGGTCTCGGGCAGGACGATGCCATTGTAAAGCGCCCGTTCGCCGCCGCCCGAGGCAGCGGGATCCTGCGCGTTGCAAGGGTGGGCGAAGAGGGCGGAAAGGGTCAGCAGGGGCGGCAGCAGCGAGCGGTGGGTCATGGTGATCGGGTCCCAATCAGACACCGGCACGACGGCTTGTCTTGTCCCGCCCGGATGAAATTTTGTATGGATTTACCGTGGGGCGCGGTGAGCTGAAAGGCGGAGGTTTGATGATGGAGCCGCCCGGGGAGGCGATGGAGCGGTAGTATCGGGAGATGAAGCGGAAGGCGGCGGAGAGGCAGCCGGCCTCACCTCAAATCCCGCAACCATCGCAGCCGACCCGCGAGCATCGCACCGACGAGGAGGGGCCGATGACGCCCCCCGAAAATCGCGCTTTTGTGTCGTCCGATTGACCCATCCTCGCGCCGCCGCCCACCGCCCCTCGAGGTGACCTCGGCCGATCTTTAGAACACTCTCCAGACGACCAGCGCGAACAGCAACGGCGTCTCGCCCCTGGCGATCTCCATCATCGATCCCCCGACCCAATCCGAGGTGCAGGCCATCGTCAGCAAGCTCGATGAGCTGATCAACACCCTGCGGCGGAATCCGTGAGGGGAGGGGGCGCTCGGGGCGATTCAAAGGTGCATTTCGCACCGTCCGAAGCTCCCGCCGTCGTCCCCGGCATTTGTGCTTGATCCCCGCGCCGTCGGCGGGCAAACTCTGATTCGCCCACAGGAATTTGTGGACGAATCCGATTCGTCCACCGTTTTTTGTGGCTAAACAACGTTGTGCAAGAAATTAATGACGCCATGGATATTTTCGGTAGCACCGATCCCCGCATGATGCCGAAGCACTTTTTTGGTGGCGCCGTTCACCTCGACTACCGAACAGCTATCCGGGGCAACCCACAGAAGCAGAACTACTCAGTCTGCCCTCGCCACTGGTATATTGATGCGGACTTCAACTGCGCACGGTGTCGCAGGGAATTCACCTGGACGGCTGGCGAGCAGAAGGCCTGGTTTGAGGATTACCACTTTTGGATCGATTCCCACCCTCGCCTTTGCAAGAACTGCATGGCCGATCGCAAACACCTTGAATCCCTTAGGGTGGAGTACGATTCGACTGTCGCCGCTGCCCGTCATAGAGGCGCTACTGAACAGAAGCGCCGCGTTATTGAAGTCGTTCGCGAATTGGAAGCCGCATTTGGCCGCCTCCCTGAAAAGATGATTGAGATGCCACTGATTTTTGGACCGGTGTTGGTTATTTGAGGGTGTGGTTGAGTGCCTCGAACTGGGTCGGTGTCAGATAATCGAGGGAGGAGTGTCGGCGGAGGGT
>JALRFZ010000034.1 GCA_023253615.1 Verrucomicrobiales bacterium
AGCCGCTCGACCCTGTCGGGTCTCAGCCCTGGCCCTTCGCTTTTGCCCAGGCGTCCTTCAGGCTCACGGTGCGGTTGAAGACGGGCCGCTCCGTGGTGCCGTCGGGATCGGCGCAGAAGTATCCGAGCCGCTCGAACTGGACGGTCCCGCCAACGGCGACGGAGGCCAGATTGCGTTCCAATTTCGCGTTCGGGAGCGCCTTGAGCGATTCGGGATTCAGATGATCGAGGAAGGAACCCTCGCCTCGGTCCGGAAACTCGGCCGCGAAGAGCCGGTCGTAGAGCCGCACCTCGGCGTCGATCGCATGGGCGGCGCTGACCCAGTGGATCGTCGCCTTCACCTTGCGTCCATCGGGCGGATTCGATCCGCTTCGGGTCTCGGGATCGTAGGTGCAATGCAGCTCGACGATCTCACCGGCGTCATCTTTGACGACTTCATGGCAGCGGATGAAATAGCCGGAGCGCAGGCGCACCTCGGTGCCGGGGGAAAGGCGGAAGTATTTCGGCGGAGGCACCTCCATGAAGTCCTCGCGGTCGATGTAGAGTTCCCGCGAAAAGGGGACGAGCCGCGAGCCGGCCGCGGGGTCTTCGGGATTGTTCATCGCCTCCATCTCTTCGACCTGGTCGGCCGGGTAGTTGGTGAGGACGACCTTGATCGGATCGAGCACGGCCATGTAGCGCGGCGCGGTGCGGTTGAGCACCTCGCGCACGGCCGCCTCGAGCAGGGCGAAGTCGTTCGTGCTCTCGAACTTCGTGATGCCGATGGTTTTGCAGAAATTCCGGAGAGCCTCGGGCGGGTAACCGCGGCGGCGCACCCCGGAGAGCGTGGGCATGCGCGGGTCGTCCCAGCCGCTCACGTATTTCTCGGTCACGAGCTGGAGCAGCTTGCGTTTGCTCATCACCGTGTAGGTGAGGTTCAGCCGCGAAAACTCGATCTGGCGGGGGCGCGAGGGTACCGGCAGGTTCTCGAGGAACCAGTCGTAGAGCGGGCGATGGTTCTCGAACTCGAGGGTGCAGAGCGAATGGGTGATGTGCTCGAGCGCGTCGCTCTGCCCATGGGTGTAGTCGTACATCGGGTAGAGGCACCACCGTTTGCCGGTGCGGTGGTGCTCGGCGTGGAGGATGCGGTACAGAACGGGGTCGCGCAGGTTCAGGTTCGGATGCGCCATGTCGATCTTGGCGCGCAGCACCTTCTCCCCGTCGGCGAACTCTCCGGCGCGCATCCGGGCGAAAAGATCGAGGTTTTCCTCCACGGGCCGGACGCGGAACGGGCTCGCGGTGCCTGGCGTCTGCAGATCGCCGCGGGATTTTCGGATCTCTTCTCCGGTCTGGTCATCGACGTAGGCTTTGCCTTCACGGATGAGGGAAACGGCCCATTCATAGAGCTGCTCGAAATAATCCGAGGCGAAATAGAGATGCTCGCCCCAGTCGAAGCCGAGCCAGCGGATGTCGGTCTTGATCGACTCGACGTATTCGACCTCCTCCTTCGTCGGATTGGTGTCATCGAAGCGGAGGTGGCAGCGGCCGCCGTACTCCCGGGCGATCCCGAAGTTCAGACAGATCGATTTGGCATGACCGAGGTGCAGGTAACCGTTCGGCTCGGGAGGGAAACGGGTGACCGTGCCGGAGTGTTTTCCCGACGCGAGATCCTCGTCGATGATCTCGCGGATGAAGTCTTTCGAGGCGGGCGTGGCGGGGGCGGTCATGCAGACGGGGATGAGGGGGGAAGAAAGGCGGGAATTTAAGCCGATTTCCCCCGTTGGCAACGGGATCAAGCGTCTCCGTTCCGTCTCCGGGCCACATCCGCCGAGAGGCGTTCGACGAGCTGCACGAGATCTTCCTCACTGATGTCGACGAAGGTGTCGATTTCCCGCATCGCCGCGAGAATCTGCTCGTGGGTCGGCGAGTCCGGCGGCTTTGCGGTCGCTGGTTTGGGAGGCCGGGCAAGGAGGGAGGGATAGCGCCTCCACGGAAAAGGGGCGTTGATCAGGGTTGCGAGGATCACGAGGAGGACCGCACTGGTGAGCACGGGGAAAAGCACGAAGGTGTAGCCCCATTGCTCGACGACTTTTCCCCCGATCACGGCGGTGAGGGCGGTCGCTCCACCAGGTGGGTGGATGCAGCGTCCAAGGTGCATCACGCTGATCGCCACTCCCACGGCGAGACCGCCGGCGAGGAAAGGCGGCTCCACCCAGGTGGCGCAAAAGACTCCGGCGAGCGCTGAGAGAGTGTGTCCGCCGATCAGGGGCCAAGGCTGGGAGAGGGGGCTGTGCGGCACCCCGAACAGGAGCACGGCACTCGCTCCCATCGAGGCGATGAGGCAGCTTTGCCCTAGTCCGGGGGCCTGCCAATGCAGGATCAGGGTGAGCCCGGCGATACCCGTCATCCCGCCCAGCGAGGCGACGAGACGCTCCCAAAAACTCACGGCGATCACTTCGACGCCGAACCAATGTTTCAAACGCTGGAACGTTGAAGTCATGAAGCTGGATGCAAAATGCAGGTTTTGCGGTCGGCTTGGAGAGCGGAGGCTTGGCTGGCGGTCATTGTTTCCAGTCGTCGAGCGCGCCCCAGACGTTCGGGCGGGTCGGATCGGCCTCATCACCGGCATCTCCCGAGAATTCCTCGACCAGCCCGGCCTTCGGACAGACGCGGCCTTCGACATATTCGTCGCAGCGGGGGTGGGCGGGCAGGTTGAGGAGGAAATCCTCCCGCACGATCGTCTCGAGGTCGAAGCTCTCCTGGTCGGGCTCGCGGTCGATCTCGGAGGACCAACCGGGAAAGTCGGCCTCGTAGGGGAAATA
>JALRFZ010000038.1 GCA_023253615.1 Verrucomicrobiales bacterium
AAGCTCGAAGAGGAAAAGCTCGTCCTCGATGCCAAGCTCGCCGACCCGGAGTTTTTCAAAAAAGGCGAGGAGGCCTCGGTGGCGATGAAACGCTATTCCGAGATCGAGGCCCTGCTCGAATCCCGCGTTTCCAAGTGGGGCGATCTCAGCGACAAGATCGAAAAACTCGAAGGCGAGGCTTGAGCCTGCCGGAGGTTTTCGTGAAAGCAGGCGTCCGGGATCGAGAAATTCCAGATGGAATTTTAGCGCTGGTGAAATTTATCAATAATATTAGATTTCAAGTAATCTTAATTATTTTGAAATCTAAAAGATGCGCCTTTTCTCTTTTGCCTTGCTGTTGCTGGTGATTTCCGAGCATCTGTTGGAGGCGGCGGCACCGGCGGAGGGCGGGTCGCCGGAGGCTCGTCCGAATCTTGTCTTCATCCTCGCGGATGACGTCAGTCCGGAGATGTTCTCCTGCTATAACCCGGATAGTCCGGCGAAAACGCCGCATCTGGACGCCCTTGCCGCTCGTGGCGCCGCCTTCCGCACCTGCTTTTCGGCCGCCATGTGTGGTCCTTCACGGGCGCTGCTGATGACCGGGGTTTATGGAAACCGCACCGGCGTTTTCGCCAACGACATCTGGGCTTTCCAATCGAAATCGAGGCTGTTCACCGAACAGGTGAGCTGGGTGAGGCAATTGCGCGACACGGGATACGCGACGGCGATCGCCGGGAAATGGCATTGTGGCCGCGCCGTGCCGTGGAGCGACGAAGTGGGCTTCGAGCAGTATTGCCTGTGGGAGACGGACGACCGCATCGAGAGACTTCTGGGTGATGCCTGCGGCACTGCGGGAGAGACCGCGTCGGATGCCGGATGCCGCTTCTGGAATTCGCCGACGATCGAGAACGGGCGACGGCTCCCGACTGACGAAAACACCTATGGACCTGATGTGCGTTGCGATTTCGTGCTGCGTTTCATGGAAGAACAGGTGCGGGCGGGTCGCCCCTTTCTCGCCTATTGGCCGACCGTGTTGCCCCATGGGCCGGTCGCGAGGACTCCCCGGAATCCCGCCCCGGCGAGGACTTGGCCGGGGAGCTGGTGGCCGTTCGGAGGCGGGGAGGAAACGTCCGGCGATCGCACGGAAGACGAGGACTTCATCGCGATGGTCGAATACCTCGACGAACTCGTCGGTCGTGTCGTCGAACGAACGAAGGAACTCGGGATCTATGAATCGACGTGGTTCCTCTTCGCCGCAGACAACGGGACGGCGAATGTCGCCAAGAACCGCGGTGTCGAGGAAGGTGTCCGCGTGCCCTACATCATCGCCGGTCCGGGAATCGTCCGGCAGGGCTTCAGCGAGGAACTGACCGACTTTTCCGACATCGCCCCGACTCTTCTGGAAATCGCCGGCGTCGCCCCCGACCCCGCGGTGAAACGTGATGGCACGAGCCAGTTGCCGTATCTCCTGGGAGAGACCGACACCCACCGCGAGTGGATCTACGGATACACCGGCCCGGTGCAGGTGTTGCGGACGAGGGAATATCTGCTCGAAGCCCGGGCACCGCTCTACGGGGAGCCCGGGGGCAGGATGTATTTCACCGGCGGATCGAAGGATCGGCGCGACTACGTCGAGGTGTCCGGGGGCGCGCCCGGCCATACCGCCGACCGGGATCGCTTCGATGAAATCCTGGCGGATCTCGGTCCGGCACTCGCTGCGGAACATCCTTTCTGGGCGTCGAAGCAGGCAACGGAGTGGCTCCGCCAGAATCCGGATGTCGGCGCGCTTGCCGCCAAGCAGTTGCAGCGGCAGCCGATGACACCGCTCACGTGGCGCGGAAACAGCCCGGCGGCGCTCGCCGCGATCCTGCGGGGTGGCCGGTGAGCAGATCGGCGCCGGGGTGGATGCCAAAGTGGCGGACTCCGGCCGGGGCGGGAAAACGTCACTCAAAAGGACCCCTTGGGGTCATTGCATCCATCGTGGGCATGGGCTATTGGTCCCGACGATGACACTCTCCCTCCGGACGTGCCCGTCTTTTCCCGGGCCCGCCCATCTCTTCCTCCTCCGTGTCCTCTTGGTTTCCGGCATTTCGTCTCCTCTCGGGGCGGCGGATCGAATCAAGCTGGACAACACGACCAATCTGAATCTCGGCGGTAGCTGGTCCGGTGGAGCCGTCCCCGACCGCGGCAATATGGCGGTGTGGACGAATACC
>JALRFZ010000357.1 GCA_023253615.1 Verrucomicrobiales bacterium
AGGGGGGCCAGTGGTGGGGGATGAGCCGGCAACTGCTGATCGGCGAACCGCTATACCGGCGCACAGTCGAGTGTGTGGACGAAGCGCTCCGGCCTTTGACCGGCTGGTCGCTCATCGAGGAAATGATGCAGGACGAGAGCACGAGCCGCAAAGGCCGTGAACTCGAGGCGAATCCGGTCGCCGCCTTGCTGTTCCTCTGGAAAGAAATCGAGCGTCAGGTCCACGTGCGCGGCCGGGTCGAAAAGACTTCGCGGGAGGAATCGCAGGCCTACTTCTTCTTGCGACCCTACGCCAGCCGCATCGGAGCGTGGTCCTCGACCCAGAGCGAGGTGATCCCCGACCGGGCTTGGCTCGATACCCGCGCCGCCGAGTTTGAGGCGAAGTTTCCCGACACGGGTGCCTCCGACTGCGTCCCCCTTCCCGATTTCTGGGGGGGCTACCGCGTCATCCCGGAATCGATCGAGTTCTGGCAGGGCCAGCCGGGACGGAAACACGATCGGTTCATCTACCGGCGGGAAGTCGGGGGAGGATGGGCGATTGAGCGGCTCAGTCCGTGAGCGCCCTGCGCGCCGGAGGCGCGGTAAAAAGTCGGAAGGTAAAAGGTTCGCGTGCTCAGTGCGGGTCTGGGGTTTCCTAGCATTTGCTCTGAAATTCTTCCTCATCCGCGTTGATCTGCGGTCATCTGCGGTCATCTGCGTTCCATAAAACTCAACGCGGGTGCCCGCAGAGATCCGCTGATGGGCGCAGATGGTACGCAGACAGAGACCTTTCAACCAAATTGGTGCCTCCCCGAAAAAAGGAAACGCCCTCGCTTTTGGCGAGGGCGTCTTCAAAATCGCTGGTTGGGGTAAGGTTTTGCTTTTCCGGTCAGCCTGACGGTGTGTTTCGTGGGGCGGGAAATCCCGGGAGATTCCCGCAGGAGTAGGCTTAGCGGGCGGCGATAAATTCTTTCAGCTGCGAGTAGACCGGCTGGATCGCCTCGTCGGCGCCCTTTTCCTGGGCGGCCATGACTTCGGAGATGCTGTCGGCGATCGCGTTGCGAAGGCGGCTGACCATCTCGATGCCCTTGCGGGTGATCTGGACCATCACCTTGCGGCGGTCATCGGCGGCGTGGAGGCGCTGGACATAACCGAGCTTCTCGAGACGGTCCACCAGGCCGGTAGCGGCGGCGGTGGAGTGGCCCATCTTCTTCGAGATGTCGGTCATGGTCAGGTAGTCCTCGTTGGCGAGATAGCCAAGCAGGAAGAACTGGGCGTAGGAGATGTTCCCCTTGTTCAGCTCTTTGGACAGATCCAGCAGGAATGAGCGCTGCGCGAACATGATAAAGTCCGCGAGACGGTCTGCGTTCTGCTCGACCTCGATTGTTTTGTCTTCTGTAATTTGCATGATGTTACCTCCTTGCGATTTTGAAAATTATGGAAGTAATGGAAATTTAAACAGATCGGGAGAATTTATCAACTACGAAGTTTATAATTTTCACAATTCACGATCATTTTCCTCTGGCTTCCTTTAAAATTTCCTCGGGAAGGATCGCATTTTTTTGCATTTTCGCAATCTCGAAATGTAAATGTTTTAAAACCTTTCAAATTTGAGACGAATCTGTCGAAGGGGATCATCTGACAGTCCGAAGGAAAAGGCGAGCCTTTTTTGTGGTGCGCCTGTTTCATTTCCGTATCTTGCGACCTGTAAGAACTTCGGGCGTTCAAGATTCGTTGAATGAAGCGCCCGGGAATCCCCACCGATGCGCTTTCTCCTTTCTGAAGATTATTGGGCTCTCGATTCCCTCTTCCCCGGCGAGTGGGAATGGATCCAAATCCTGCCGCGCCTCGCCTCGGGGCGGGACTTTCGTGCGGAATCGCGCGAACGCCTCTTCCCCTCGCCTCTCGCTCCCGATGTGCTGGCGGATGAGAGCACGATCTCCCAGATGGAGGATTGGGAGGAACTGATCCGGCCGGAGATCGCCGAGACCTTCGCCGAGGCCCGCGCGATCGTCGAAAGCGATCTCGAACGCTGCGAGACACTCAGTCTCGAGGCCTATTCGGATGACGATCCGATCCATGAAGCCCTCGCCGAGGCCGGCTTTCCCGGAGATCTCCCCGAGATGCGGCGCATCGTCGTGCCCCACGAGCACACCGAGGCCTGGTACAGCACCCTGAACCAGGCACGCCTCCTCATGAACGAGGAATACGACCTCGCGAATGCCAGCGAACGGCAACTGGTGAAAACGCTCGATCCTTCCCTCGTCGGCGAAGATCGGCTCCTCCTCATCGCGCAATACGAGCTTTATTCCGTGATCCAGAGCATTCTCGTGGAGAATCTGATGGAGGAATAAACTCCTTTCCCCTTTCCCTCCATGACCTCTCCCGACGGCATCACCCGCACCGGCCCCGGCGGGATCTGGCTCATCATCGCCCCCCTCGCCGTGGAGACCGTGGCCGACCGGCTCGCGGATTTTGAAGCGCTCGTCCGCGGCGCCCGCGAGGCCAGGGCCAAGGCCCATGCCCCGTATTCGCGATTCCAGGTGGGGGCTGCCGTGCTCGCGGAAGGCCGGACCTTCGTCGGCTGCAATGTCGAAAACGCCAGCTACGGAGCCACGCTCTGTGCCGAGCGGAATGCGATCGCCTCCGCGGTCGCGGCCGGATATCGACGGCTCGACGTGGTCGCCGTATCCACCAGCGCGATGTCCGGAGCATCGATGGACCAGCGCAGTCCCTGCGGCGTCTGCCGCCAGGTCATCAGCGAATTCGCCAAAGAAGATACGTTGGTGCTGCTCGATGCCGGCGACGCGGAGGACGGGCGGATTCAAGGAGAGATTCTCGCCTTTGATTCGCTCCTGCCGTGGCGGTTTCGGTTGGGGTGAGTCTTTGTGGGACTTGGTTTCCTTACGCCTCCGCCAGCGCGCTCGCACTCCGATCCGCCCGCGCGAGATCGGCGAACTCCACTCCGGTCCCGCTCGCCCCGAGCACGGCGTCATCGTCGACCTTTGCCAAGGGCGTGTAGCGCGGGTGGTGCGAGTCCATGTAGGGATCGTTCGAGGCGGCGTTGTAGCAGCAGATCATCGCCCAACGCGGGTTTTCGGAGTGGTTCGGTCCCGATCCGTGCAGGGTGTTGGCGTGAAAGAAGATCGCATCGCCCGGCTCCATCTCGCAGTAAACTTTTTCGAGCCGCTTTTCCGCCTCGGCGACCCGTTCACGATCGGCCCCGGCCTGGTCGCCGGAGAGGACATGGTTGATGCGGCCCATCCGGTGCGATCCCTTCAACACCTCGAGACATCCGTTTTCGCGGGTTGCCGCATCGACCGCGATCATCACGCTACAAAGATCGGGAAAGAGAACGCCATTCTGATACCAATAGCCGTAGTCCTGGTGCCAGGCCCAGGCCCCGCCGGTGCGGGCGTCCTTCAGGATCATCTTGGAATGGTAATGATAGACCTCGCCGCCGATGAGCTGCTCGACCGAGTCGACGACGCGGCGGCAGCGCGCCACCATCCCGTAGATGCCCTCACCCGGATGATTCCAGAGGGAGAGGCGCACCTTGTTGCCCTCGCCGTCGTCGCGAGCCACGGCGGCTTGGTCGAGCGCGTGATCAGCGCGGGCGGTTGACCCGAGACGCTCGATCTCCTGCCTGGAGAACAGGCCGCGGCGGATCAGGAAACCGTCGGCGTGATAACGCGTGATTTCTTCGGGGGAAAAGATGCCATTCATGCGGAGATCATGACGGATCAGCGCCGAAATGTAAACGCCTCGCTGGACCACGGACGCGATGCCGGAGTTGTCCCCCACGCCCGTTGCCGGGTATTCCTAGCCCTGCATGAAGCCCCTCCTCGCCCTCATCCCGACCCTCTTCTCCCTCAGCGTCCTGGCCGCCGATCCCGCCGGCTTTCAACTGACCGTCGCCGTCGATCGTCCCGACGCGATCTACAAGGTGGGCGAACCGGTCGAATACACGATCTCCTTGAGCAAGGACGGCAAGCCGGTCGACGGCGCCGAGGTCTCCTGGACGCTCAGCAAGGACGGAGTTCCCCCGAATGAGAACGGTTCGGCGAAGCTCGTCGGCGGCAAGGCCAAGGCAAGCGGAACTCTCGCCGAGCCCGGCTTCCTGCTCTGCCGCGCCAGCTTCCGCGAAACACCGCAGTCCGCGCCGGTCACCGCCTTGGGAGGAGCCGCCATCGCCCCGCTCGAAATTCAACCTTCCCTGCCGGTCCCCGAGGATTTCGAAACCTTCTGGAAGGCTCAAAAAGAGAAGCTTGCCACCGTACCGGCGAAGGCGACGCTGACGCCCGATCCCGCTTCGACGGAGACCCTCGAGGTCTTCGACGTGCAGGTCGAATGTCTCGGCGCGCCCGTCTCGGGCTATCTTGCGAGACCCAAGGGTGCCGCTCCGAAAAGCCGTCCTGCCATTCTCACCGTCCATGGCGCCGGAGTCGTCAGCGGGAACCGGAGCAACGCGATGCGCTGGGGCAACGAAGGTGCTCTCGCCATGGACATCAATGCCCACGGGATTCCCAACGGGAAGCCGGCCGAGTTCTACAAGGCCCTCGCCGAGGGGGAATTGAAAGACTACCGCTTCCGCGGGATCGACGACCGCGAAACGAACTACTTCCTCGGCATGTTCCTGCGCCTCGTCCGCGCGATCGATTTCCTCACGGCCCAACCCGAGTGGAACGGCCGCGACTTCATCGTCTACGGCTCGAGCCAGGGCGGCTTCCAGGCCTTCGCCGCGGCGGGGATCGACGAGCGCGTCAGCGCGATCTGTGCGGGCGTGCCCGCAGGCTGCGACCACACCGGTATTGCCGTCGGCCGCGTCAACGGCTGGCCGAAATTCATCGCCAGCCTCCCCGTGACCGAGCCGGATCCGAAGGTCCTCGAAGCGGTCCGCTACTTCGACAACGTCAACTTCGCCGCCCGCACGCACGCGAAAGCAGCCTTCGTCACCGTCGGCTTCATCGACACGACCTGTCCGCCCACGGGCGTCTACGCCGCTTACAACGCGCTGCCCATTGCGAAAGAGATTTTCAACGACGTGAAGACCGGCCACACCAACACGCCCGAGGCCGCCCAGGCCATGGGGGAATTCGCCCGCGAGATCATCCGTGTCGCGTTGGCCGGGGTGAACCCCTGACAAAACATCATTTTTTCAAAACGCTCACAAACCTTCGAGAAACGCCCTCGCCGGCTCTGACGGTTTCGCGGCATGCACGACCGAGTGGACGAGGGTCGCCTTTTTCCTCAAGCGGAGTCGAAGCGGCAGCCCATTCCCGGTGATGCGATCGAGCGAGGCCGGCAGGACCGCGACTCCCGCGCCCGCCACGGTCAGAGCCGCCACCGCCTGGGCTCGCGAGGCCTCCTGGACGACGCGCGGTCGGAAACCCTCCGCGAGGCAGAGCCGGTGAAGCAGCGAGACGAAACTCGGTGCCGCCTCCGCCGAGATCATCACAAAAGGTTCGTCCGCGAGTTCGGAGAGGCGCAGTTCCTTCCGTCCGGCGAGCGGGTGGTTCGGCGGGACGAAAGCGAGCAGGTCCTCCTCGCGCCAAGGCGTCGAGTTCAGCCCCGCGGGCAATCGCTCCGGCGGCACGCCGACAAAAGCGACATCGAGTTCGCCCCGGCCGAGGGCGGCGAGTTGATCCGAGGGCAGCAGGTCGTGCAACTGCAGCCGCACGCTGGGATGCCGTTTCCCGAAACCGGTGAAGACCGCGACCAGTTCGGGAGAGAGCACGGCGCTGACGAATCCCACCTCGACGCGGTCGGTCTCCCCGCGCGCGGCCCGCTTCGCCGCCTCGCCGGCGCGGTGCAGGCGCGGCAGGATGTCGCGGGCCTCGGCGCGGAAGGCGTGGCCCGCGGGCGTCAGGGCGACGCGGCGCTGGTTGCGCTCGAAGAGCACCACGCCCAGCTTTTCTTCCAAGGTGCGGATATGCCGCGAGAGCGGCGGCTGGGCGAGATTGAGCCGCTCCGCCGCGCGGGTGAAGGACATCTCCCCCGCCACGGCGAGGAAACATTCGAGCTCGCGCAGGGAATATTCCGTCATACTGAAAAGGTATCACAGAGCCTTTAAAATAGTATTTCCATCAATCGCAAAAATCCGTCATTCTACGACAAGCCAGCATCACCCATCTTCACCCTACCCTGTCATGTCCAAGACCCCACCCTCTTCGAAGCCCGCCAAGAAAGCCGCCAAACCCGCGCATCGCCAGTTTTCCGGACCGATGCTCGATGGCCCCGATCGCGCCCCGAGCCGTGCGATGCTGCATCCCGTCGGCTTTTCCAACGACGACTTCAAGAAATCCATCGTCGGCATCGCCTCGACCTGGAGCATGGTGACGCCCTGCAACATGCACATCGACGGGCTCGCCAAGCAGTCGGTGAACGGCGTCAACGCCGCCGGCGGCAAGGCGATCGAGTTCAACACGATCACGATCTCCGACGGCATCTCCATGGGCACGGAGGGGATGAAATACTCCCTCGTGAGCCGCGAGGTCATATGCCGAGCTCACCTGCCCGTCCGCCGGAAGCCCGCTGGGATTCATGGCGACCGTGTCGTAGGCCTGCAGGCGCTGGGCCTCCTCGTTCATCTGCGCCACGGTGAGCTCGACTCCGCCGTTGGCCTCGGCGAGGGCCGACGCGCAGTCG
>JALRFZ010000541.1 GCA_023253615.1 Verrucomicrobiales bacterium
CGTCATCCGCGAGCGCGAGGCCAACGGCGAGTTCAAGTCGCTCGAGGACTTCGCCGGACGCCTCGACAGTCGATCGGTGAACCGCAAGATTCTCGAGAACCTCATCAAGGCCGGCGCCTTCGACTTCACGATGGAACGGCGCGACGACCTGTTCTCGCGCGTCGGCCAGGTCATCGCCGGATCGAGCGCCGCCCAGCGCGACCGGGCCACCGGGCAGACCTCGCTCTTCGACATGAACGAACTCATGACCGCCGCCGCTCCGCCCGAGGTCATCGAGGAGGACCGTGTCGTCTGGAACCAGCGCGAATACCTCGCCCACGAGAAGGACCTGCTCGGTTTCTACGTCACCGGCCACCCGCTCGACGAATACCGCGGCGTCATCGAGAAGGGCAAATACAACACCCTCGCCGATCTGCCCCAGATGAAGCCGGGGAAAAAGGCCGAGCGTTTCGCCGGCATGATCGGCGAAGTCGCGATCAAGTACACCAAGCGCGAGGGCAAACCTTTCGCCGTGCTCATCTTCGAAGACTTCACGGGTTCCACCGAGGTCATGGTTTGGAACGAGACCTACCAGAAGTGCAACCAGCTCCTCGTGAAAGGTTCCGTCATCGAACTGAAAGCCAAGGTCGAGCAGGACACCCGCACCGAGACGAACCGACTCATGGCCGATGAGATCAAGGCCATCGCGCAGGACCCCAATTACGTCGCGCCGGCCATGCACGGCCATGGATCGAACGGAAGCAACGGGCGGAATGGAGGCAACGGCAACAACGGCCACCACGCCGCGCCCGCCGGTGCGAAACCGGGTGCGGCCCAACCCATCGTCGTCGAGCTCGACGCCCGCCGCGACACCCTCTCCGCGATCGAACAACTCCGCCTCGCCGCGACCGACCACCCCGGGGAACGTCCCCTCCACCTCCGCGTGAGGACCGAAGACGGCCGCATCGTCACGATGGAGGCCGGAGGAAGGTATCGCGTCTCGGATGACTTCCTGTCGGCTTCGGGGATCGAGTTGTGGGTGGTGTGAGGGATGGGCGGATCACTGTTTGGTTCGAATCCTTACGGCTCGGGGAGGAGGGCCTACGGAATACACAGAACACGCGGAATTGGATCCATGGACCAAAGGGAAACGATTCACGTTTTCCGGTACGATCGTGATGGCTTTCCGGTCTTTCCTTTCCGTGCATTCATTGAGTTTTGATGCCTGCGACATCGATCTCGGCCTCCTGTAGTTCCGTGTTTTCTGTGTATTCCGTAGGCCGCTTCTTCGATGCTCAATGGTAGGCCCCGGAATCCGGGCTTTGGATTCCTCGGCGCAACCGCGCTAGTCTCCCGCCTTGTCTCCTTGTTGATGCGGCCGCATTCTCCCGGCCATGAAAACCCCGCTGCTTGTTGCCTTCGCTGTTCTTTCCCTCACACTGCCCGTCCTCTCCCAGACGACCGCTCCGGCCCCTCCGGCGAAACCCGCCGTGGCGTTGCCGCCTCAGAAGGCCTGGGTCGCGGCGCAGAAGTTCGGGCCCGATGGAAAGGTCAATCCGGGCTTCGCGGCCGCCCATGAGAAGTTCGTGGCCCAGGCCAAGGAGGGCAAGGCTCGCCTCGTTTTCCTCGGCGACTCGATCACCGCCGGATGGGGGAGCAAGGCCGCGATCTGGGAAAAGGCCTTCGGCAAATATGATCCGGTGAACTTCGGCATCGGTGGCGACCGCACCCAGCACGTCCTCTGGCGTATCGAGAACGGCGAGCTGGAGGTGATCAAGCCTCAGGCCGTCGTCCTCATGATCGGCACGAACAACTCGGGCACCGACTCCGCGGAGGACATCGCCAAGGGCATCACCGCCATCGTCAACACGATCAAGACGAAACAACCGCAGGCGAAGATTCTCCTTCTCGCCGTTTTCCCTCGTGGTGAAAAGCCCACCGGCAAGATGGGTGCCGCCAACGAGAAGCTGAAGCAGGTCAACGCCACCATCGCCAAGCTCGACGACGGCAAGACCGTCCATTTCCTCGACATCGGCGGGAAGTTCCCCGTCGTCGACGGCAACCTCAGCGCCGAGGCCATGCCCGACTTCCTCCACCTTTCCGAATCCGGCTACCAGATCTGGGCCGATGCGATCAGCGGGAAGCTGGCGGAGTTGATGAAGTGAGGTCCGATGGTGGTGTGGGGGGGGGCGAGGTTGCGAGATGACCCTGTCGAGGGTCGGATCGCACCCTGTTGGCTCCGACTCTCCCGCCCCCTCACTTCTTACCCGCCGACCAATGCAGCTTCTGGAGCGCGGTGGCTTCCTCGTCGGTGAGGCGACCGGGCTCGCGGGTGCCGGAGCCTTTTTGTTTCGTGAGGGAGTCGCCGAGTTCGGCGCGGGCGGCTTCGGCGTGTTTCATCAGTTCGGCAACCTTCTCGGGATGCGTGGCGGCGAGGTCGCGTGACTCTCCGGGGTCGGTCGCGAGATCGTAGAGGGCAAGTCCGGTTTGGCGGTTTTGATAGGGTGCGGGGAGGCCACCGTCGCCGCCCGGTTTGCCGTCGAGACTGCGGTAGGAATGGGGCAGCACGAGCTTCCAGGTGCCGCTCGCGACGGCGTGGAGTTCGTTCTGCTTGTAGTAATACCAGTAGGCTTCGTGGGGATTCTTCGCGCCTTCGACTCCTTTGATGAGGGGCAGCAGATCCTTGCCGTCGATCTCGCGTTCGGGCAGGGCCGAGCCGATGAGCCCGGCGAGGGTGGGGAGGAGGTCGATGTTCATCCCGGGCTCTTCACAGACGGTGCCGGCGGGGATGGTGCCGGTCCAGCGCATCACGGTCGGTTCGCGCATGCCGCCTTCCCACGCGGTGCCCTTGCCTTCGCGGAAGGGACCGGAGGATCCGGCGTGGGTGCCGTAGGAAAGCCAGGGACCGTTGTCGCTCGTGAAAATGACAAGGGTGTCTTCGGCGAGCCCGTTCGTGTCGATGGCGTTGAGGATTTCGCCGACGGACCAATCGAGCTCGGCGATGACATCACCGTAGAGACCGCGCTTCGTCGTGCCGGCGAATCGCTCGCTCACATAGAGCGGCACGTGGGGCTGGGGGTGGGGGACGTAGAGAAAGAAGGGCTCCTCGCGGTGGCGGTTGATGAAGTCGACGGAGCGCGCGGTGAGCCAGGTCGTCATCATGCGTTGGTCGTGCTCGTCGGCGATGCGGAGGCGCTCGTTGCCTTCGTAGAGCGGCAGCGGGGGAAAGTTCTTGCTCGTGGGGTGCTGCGGCCACATGTCGTTCGAATAGGGGATGCCGAAGTATTCATCGAAGCCGTGCTGGAGCGGGAGAAACTTCTCGTGATCGCCGAGATGCCATTTGCCGAAGGCGGCGGTGGCGTAGCCTTTCGTTTTGAAGACCTCGGCGAGGGTGGTCTCTTCGGGATTCAGTCCATGTCGGCTGCCGGGGCTGAGGGCTCCGTGCATACCAAGGCGGTTCGGATAGCAACCGGTGAGAAGGGCGGCGCGCGAGGCGGAGCAGACGGCCTGGGCGGCGTACCAGCGGGTGAAATGACGTCCTTCCTTGGCCATGCGGTCGAGGTTCGGCGTTTCGAAGCCTTCGGCTCCGTTCACCCCGATGTCGCCGTAGCCCTGGTCGTCGGTGAAGATGATGACGACGTTGGGGAGCCGTTCGGCGGCCACAGAGGTCAACGCGGCAAGGGTAATGAGGCTGACGAGGGCGATTTTATTCATAAGATTCACTTGGATTTAACGGCGAGCGTTTCATAACATATCCGGCCGGACCCCGCCAAGGCGCGAACACACCTCCGGGATCACCCTTTTTCCTTCAACGCCCCCCCCCAATGCAAATTCGCACCGAAGACTACGAACAACTCGGCAAATTCTACCTCGGCCGCAGCTATGACCTCGGCGAGAAGACGATCGGCGATG
>JALRFZ010000677.1 GCA_023253615.1 Verrucomicrobiales bacterium
CATCGCCGACCGCGGCTACCCGCTCGGCACGCTGGTCGCCTTTTCCGGCGAGGTGGACGACCAGGAATCCGGACCGGACGCCTTCACCGAGAACAGCCCGGCCATGAACCCCGGGCTCAGGGGCCGCGACATCCGCGAGGCCTTCAAGGGCGACGATTACCAGATCCTCCTCGTCGCGAACAAGTTCCAGACCGGATTCGACCAGCCGCTCCTCTGCGGGATGTATGTGGACAAGCGCCTCGCCGGGATCCAGGCGGTGCAGACCCTCTCGCGCCTCAATCGCTGCCACCCCGGCAAGGACACGACCTACGTGGTCGATTTCGTGAACGAGCCGACCGACGTCCTCGAAGCCTTCAAGACCTACCACACCACGGCGGAGCTCTCGACCACGACCGATCCGAACCTCGTCTTCACCCTGCGGGCCAAGCTCGACTCCGCCGGTCACTACGACGACTACGAGGTCGATCGCGTCGTCGCCGCCGAGTTGAACCCCGCCTCGAAACAGAGCGATCTCGTCGCGGCCCTCGAACCGGTCGTGGACCGCCTCCAGAAACGCTACAAGGCGGCCCTGGAGGCGCTGAAGGCCGCCCGCGCGAATGGGGATGACGCGGGCATCAAGGCCGCCACCGAGGAGCGCGATGCCTTGATCCTCTTCAAGGGTGACATGGGGGCCTACGTGCGACTCTACACCTTTCTCTCGCAGATCTTCGACTATGGAAATACCGAGGTGGAAAAGCGGGCGATCTTTTACAAGCGCCTCCTGCCGTTGCTCGAGTTCGGCCGCGAGCGCGAAGGGGTCGATCTCTCCAAGGTGGTCCTGACCCGCCACCATCTGCGGAACCAAGGCAAGCAGCCGCTCTACCTCGGCTCGGGCGAGGCCAAGGCACTCCCGCCGATCACCGAGGCCGGAAGCGGATCGGTCCGCGTCGCGGAAAAGGTGCAGCTCGCCGAGGTGATCGAGAAGCTGAACGACCTGTTCGGAAAAGAAACCACGGATGATGATCAACTCGTCTATGTGAACGGGGTCATCATGGGCAAGATGCTCGAGTCCGCGACCCTGCGGCAGCAGGCGGCGAACAATACCAAGGAGCAGTTCGCGACCTCCCCGGATCTGGGCTCGGAACTGAACAATGCCATCATCGAAGCGCTTGATGCCCATACCTCCATGAGCACCAAGGCGTTGAATTCTCCGGAAGTGAAAAAGGGGATTCTCAGGATCCTCCTCGAGCATTCCGATCTGTGGGAGAAGCTGCGCAAGGCGGGGTGAGCGGGTCGGAAAACCTTTCTCCATGATGAACCTTGCTGCGATCGATCTCCGCCCCCACCTTCTCGACCCCATCCCCGAGCTGCAAGTGGCGGCACGGCTCCTCGACGAAGCCGTCTCCGCCCATCTCGCCGGCGATCGCGACCGGGCCGACCGCCTCATCCGGGCGGCGGATCTCCCGGTGATCGCAAAGTGGACCGAATCGCTCTGGGGTCAGGGTGGACCCTGGAGCCGCCCGCGGTCGGTGGCCAACCCTTTGCCCAATTTGCCCTCCGGACAACGGCCCCGGCAACGTATGCCGGGAAAGACCGTGCTCCGGCAACTCGTCGCGCGCGACGGGTATCATTGTCGCTTCTGTGGCATCCCCGTGATCCGCGCGGAGATCCGCCGACAAATCCGCGCCGCCTATCCGGAGGCTCTGCGCTGGGGAACGCGCAACGCCGATCAACACGCCGCCTTCCAAGCGCTGTGGCTCACTTACGACCACCTCTTGCCGCACGCCCGTGGTGGCGACAACGATCCCGACAATCTCGTCATCGCCTGCCAACCCTGCAAATGCGGGCGCGCCGACCTCACCCTCGGGGAGGCCGGACTCCTCGATCCACGTGAACGGGATCCCGTGCGATCGGCGTGGGATGGCCTGGAGCGGTTCACGAAGCAGGGCGGAACGTGACACGCCGGGAAGACCGACGCACGCCCTCCATCGCCGGGCAACTCCGAACCCGGAAACCGATTGAATCATCCAAACCGCTCC
>JALRFZ010000728.1 GCA_023253615.1 Verrucomicrobiales bacterium
GTGGGCGGAATCGCTGCCGCTCCATTTCTGCAATCTCGCGAACCTGCTGGGAGCCTACGCCGTGGCGACCCGTCACCGCGCCTCGCAGTCGCTCATGTATTTCTGGACCTTCGCCCTGTGCTCGATGGCTTTTTTGACTCCCTCGCTCTACGTGGGGCCGGCGGAGGTTTGGTTCTGGCTCTTCTGGCTTTATCACCTCTTCATCCCGGTATCGACCACCTGGATCCTCGTGGCCGACCGCTTCCGACCGACTTGGCGCGATTGGCGGAGCTCGGTGCTACTGACCCTCGGCTATATGGGAATCCTGGCGGTGCTCGATGCGATCACGGGATGGAATTACGGGTTTGTCGGCCCTTCGAAACCCACCCAGGCAAATCTGCTCGATTTTCTCGGTCCCTATCCGCTGCGGCTCTTCTGGATGGTCCTGGTCGGCGCGGCGCTCTTCGCTTTGCTCATGCTGCCGTGGTTGCGTCGTGGCGGCCGCCGATCCCAAGTCGTAACCTGATTCGCCATGACCGAAGCCGAAACCCGGGAATACGAGTCCTTCATGCGGGGGCTGAAGCGCCGCAATCCGCATCAGCCGGAGTTCCAGCAGGCCGTCGGCGAAGTCGTGGCCTCGGTCTTGCCCTGGTATCTCGCCCACGAGGACTACCGCCGCGCCCAGATCCTCGAGCGGGTCACCGAGCCCGATCGCATCATCAGCTTCCGTGTCACCTGGGAGACCGACTCCGGCGAAATCCGGGCGAACCGGGCCTGGCGGGTGCAATTCAATCACGCCCTCGGCCCCTACAAGGGCGGGCTGCGCTTCCACCCCACGGTGAACGAGAGCATCCTGAAATTCCTCGGTTTCGAGCAGATCTTCAAAAACAGCCTCACCGGTCTGCCCATGGGAGGCGCGAAGGGTGGCTCGAATTTCAATCCCAAGGGCAAAAGCGACCGCGAGGTGATGCGTTTCTGCCAGTCGCTGATGATCGAGCTTTCCCGCCATATCGGCGAGGACGTCGACGTGCCCGCCGGTGACATCGGTGTCGGCGGACGGGAGGTGAGTTATCTGTTCGGCCAATACATGCGTCTCGAAAACCGCTGGAGCGGGGTGCTCACGGGCAAGGGACTCTCCTACGGCGGCAGTGCCGTCCGCACCGAGGCGACCGGCTGGGGATGCGTCTACTTTTGCGAGGAAATGCTGCGTCACCACGGCGACTCCCTCGCGGGGAAACGCGTCGCCGTGAGCGGCAGCGGCAATGTCGCGCTTTATGCCGCACAAAAGCTGATCGAAGTCGGTGCCACGGTCGTGAGCCTGAGCGACTCCCGTGGCTTCCGCCACTTCCCCGACGGTCTCGACCTCGACCACTGGAGCGCGATCCGCGAGCTGAAAGAAGTGCGCCGTGGCTCGCTCGCCGAAGACGTCGGTGGCGGGATCTATCACCCCGGCGCGAAACCCTGGGGCATCGCCTGTGATCTCGCGATGCCCTGCGCGACGCAGAACGAGCTGGATCTCGACGACGCCATCACCCTCGCCGACCAGGGCATCGTCGCGGTTTGCGAAGGGGCGAACATGCCCGTGAACCATGAGGCGGCCGAGCTTCTCCGCAGCCGGGGAATTCTCCACGCCCCGGGGAAAGCCTCCAACGCCGGTGGCGTGGCCGTGAGCGGCCTCGAGCAAAGCCAGAACGCGATGCGCCTGAGCTGGAGCCGCGAGGAAGTCGACCGTCGCCTGCGGCAGATCATCATCGACATCCACGCCCGCTGCGTCGCCGAGGGTTCGGGTGAGGGACCCAAGGTCGATTACCTCAAAGGCTCGAACCTCGCCGGATTCAAAAAGGTGGCCGGAGCGATGCTCGCCTACGGGGCGGTGTGATCGCCTCGACCGCCCCCGCATTCACGTGCCGCAAAGCCTTTTCGGAAACCTCGCCGACTGTGCTAGTCTCATGGGATGATGTTCGCAGCAATCCGCCCGGCCACCTTTCTGCTCCCGCTCCTGGTTTTGCTTTCGCCCGGCTCCTCCTCCGCGGAAGACGCCATCGACCAAGTGACGGCCGATGCTCCCGAAGTCCGTTGGCGTTTCGACACCGAGGCCGATCTCGCCGG
>JALRFZ010000783.1 GCA_023253615.1 Verrucomicrobiales bacterium
CATCGCCCTTGGCGAAAGCGAAGGTCTCCGGATCGCGGTAGCCGGCCGGGACGGGCTCGGGCAGGATGGGCACGGGCAGGGCCTTGCCATCGTGACCCGCCATCGTGATCTCCGTCTTGCCCGCGAAGGTGAACGTGATCGAGCCATCGGGACCCGGATTGTTTCCGCGGGTGAAGACCGGCTTCCGCTCCGCGTCGAGCAGCTCGAGCTGGAAGCCCTTGAGCCGGTCCGCGAATCCGGCGCGGTTCCAGATCTGGATCGACTCGACCGGCTGGGCCGAACCGAGGTCGAGCTCCCACCACGGGGCGGGGTCCTGGCCTTCGGCGGTGTGGGTCTGGCCCTTTTTATTGAAGTCGCCGTCCTTGTTGCCATCGATGGCGCGCTCGGGCACACCACCGGCGCCGACCGACGATTGGGTCGCCTTGCCCGCGGGCGCGAGGTTTTTTCCGCCGCTCTTCACCTCGACCTCGGCGAGGGTGAGAACCCGCTTTTCGCCCGAGAGCGAGATGCGGACAAAACGGGCCGAAGGTTTGTCGGCGGCAAGGACGGCTGCGGCCGGGACCAGGCAGAGAAGAGCGATGACGGGAAGACGCGGTTTCATGGGAAGCACGGAGAATCCCACAGTCCGCCCCTCTTTGGCAAGCCCCTGATGAAGGGATGTGAGGCGGCCCCGGCCGGGGACGGAGGGTGCGCCGGGAGCGATTCCCCATTGACTCCCCCCGGGGGCGCGCTCCATTGTGGATCGAGATGATTTCATTCCCTCTCCCTTGCCGTGTCGCACTGCGGGTCACGGCGCTCGCCGTTTCCGCCATCGCCGGACTCGCTCCCTCGCTGCGGGCCACGAGCCCTCCGGGGCCGGAGATCATCTGGCACGATGTCTCGACCTGGGGTGTCGAGGGCCAGGGCTGGGCACCGGAGGAACTCGTCTCGCGTTATGACCGGCTGCCCGCGAAGGCGGAAAAGATCGTGCGTCCGCCGGTGTGGAGTCTTTCCCGCCAAAGCGCGGGCCTTTCCTTCCGCTTCAACACCGATGCGACGATCCTGCAGGTGCGCCACACCGTCGGAGGCGCGGGCCTGGCGCTGCCCCACATGCCGGCCACGGGGGTGAGCGGGATCGACCTCTACGCCCTCGACGAAGGGAAATGGAAGTGGGTGGAGGTCTCGCGGCCGAAGGAAGTCACGACCACGCACACCGTCGGCGGGCTCGATCCGGGCCTGCGGAGCTGGATGGCTTACCTGCCGCTCTACAACTCGACGGTGAAGGTCGAGATCGGCGTGCCGAAAGGATCGACCTTCCAACCCGTGGCACCGCGGAAGGAGAAACCCATCGTCTTTTACGGCACCTCCATCACCCACGGAGCCTCGGCCTCGCGGCCCGGCATGCCGCATCCCGCGATCCTCGGACGCCGCCTCGACAAACCGGTCATCAATCTCGGTTTTTCCGGCAACGGCAAGATGGAGCCCGAAGTGGGCGCCCTCCTCACCGAGATCGACGCGGCCGTCTACGTGATCGATTGCCTCCCGAACATGGTCGAAGCCGAGGTCGCCGAGCGGGCCGAAGCGCTCGTGCGGCAATTGCGCGAGGCACGGCCCGGGACGCCCATCATCCTTGTCGAAGACCGCACCTACACGAACACCTGGATCATGAAGTCGAAACGCGAGCGCCACGCCGGCAGTCGCGCCGCCTTCATCCGGGCCTTTGATTCACTCGTATCCTCGGGTGTGAAAAATCTGTTCTATGTCGAAGGCGAACCTCTCCTCGGCGACGACACCGAAGGCACCACCGATGGTTCGCATCCGAACGATCTCGGCTTCATGCGCCAGGCCGACGTGCTGGAGCCCGTCTTGAGAAAGGCCCTTGGCCTCGAATGATTTGAACAGATTCCGCCCTCCACCGTCTGAGTAGCCGTCCAACCCCGCAAAAGAACCCCGTCATTCCCTTTCCCCCACCCCCGCCCCGCCATGCCTGAACTCATCATCATCGGACTGATCCTCGTCGTCATCCTCGTCGTTTTCCTGATCCTCGCCAAATTCATCGGCCTCTGGATCCGGGCCCGGGTCTCGAACGCTCCCATCGGCCTGCTCAACCTCGTGGCGATGTGGATCCGGAAGGTCCCCGCCTCGCTCATCGTCGACAGCCGCATCACCGCGGCCAAGGCCGGGCTCGATTTCACGACCGACCAGCTCGAGGCCCACTACCTCGCCGGCGGCCACGTCGCGGATGTCGTCCTCGCGATGATCGCGGCGGACAAGGCGGGCATCCCCCTCAGCTTCGACCGCGCCTGCGCCATCGATCTCGCCGTGAAAGGCACCTCGAAGACGGTGCTCTCGGCCGTGCGCACCTCGATCAATCCCGCCGTGATCGATTGTCCCGGCGGTGGAGGCAAGATCGACGCGGTCGCCCGCGACGGCATCCAGCTCCGTGCCCGCGCCCGCGTGACGGTGCGGACAAACCTCGACCGCTTCGTCGGCGGTGCCACCGAGGAAACGATCGTGGCCCGGGTCAACGAGGGCATCGTGACCTCGATCGGCTCCGCAGCCTCGCACAAGGACGTGTTGGAAAATCCCGACCACATTTCCCGCCGCGTCCTCGAGCGTGGTCTCGATGCGAACACCCAGTTCGAGATCCTCTCGATCGACATCGCTGATGTCGATGTCGGGGAGAACATCGGCGCCACCCTTCAGGCGAGCCAGGCCGAGGCCGACAAGCAGGTCGCCCAGGCCCGTGCCGAGGTCCGCCGCGCCGCCGCCGTCGCGACCGAGCAGGAGATGTCGGCCCGCACCCAGGAGATGCGCGCCAAACTCGTCGAAGCCGAGGCCCAGATCCCCATGGCGATCGCGGACGCCTTCCGCAACGGCAATCTCGGAGTGATGGACTACGCCAAATACCGCAACGTTCTCGCCGATACGGAGATGCGCACGAACATCGCCAAAGAAGTGAAGGAAGAGCAGTGATCCGCCCGCACCGGCGGCCCCACCCGACCATTCCCCATGGAAGATTTCCCGTGGCACTTCGTGGCGATGATTTTCATCGTCTTTGTCAGTTGGGTCTACCAACGGGTGCTGGAGATCTCGGCCGCGCGGCGACTGCGCGGTGCCCAAAAGAAGGCCGCGGCCGAGGCCACCCGTCGCGAGCGTCCCCTCGCCCGCGAGTCGCGCCCTCTCGGCGCTCCTCCCGCCCTGCCCGCCCCGGAGCGCGCCCCCTCGCGTCCGGAGTTCCCCTCCACGCCGCCCGCACCCGCACCCGGGGCGGAGATCCCCGTGCCGCGCAGTCTCCGCGAGTTGATCCAGACTCTCGAGACGCTCTCGAATCCTCCGGCCGAGCCCCCTGCCTCGCGAACGGTGGTCGCGCCTCCGCCTTTGCCCGCGGCGCCCGTGGTGGTGGAGACGACTCCTTCACCCGTTCCGACCCCGGTCGC
>JALRFZ010000795.1 GCA_023253615.1 Verrucomicrobiales bacterium
GGCACGAGCAAGGGCAGCTCCGTGCCTCCGCCGGCACCGTCGGGCCACCGGGGATTGGAGACACGTCCTCCGGCGCTGACGGCGTGGGGCGAGGCGAGACCTGGCACGGCGGGAAAGTTCACAGCCGCAGCGGGAACGAGACTGCCGTCGGAGATCTTGGGCACGACGCTGGCGGGCGGCTCGATCCCTTCACTGACCCATTGGTGCATCGCGAGGCGCAGGGCATGGATCGAGGCACTGGCGCTGACCGGATTGGCGAGCGGCTCGCCCTTCACCAAGGCCGTCGGCGGAAAAGGAGCGGGACCATGCGAGGGTCCGGCGAAGAAGTAGGAACGCACCTCGTCGGGAAAATCGAGATCCTTCTCACCCGCCACGTCGGTATGGGTGAGCGCGGCGACGCGGCCGGCGCCCCAGTATTCGGCGGCCATGTTCGTGTAGAAAATCTTCGGACGGTGGCTGACGCGTGGATTTTCAAGAACGCCGTCGGTGTGACCGCTGACCGGATCGGTCAGGGCGCGGTCGGCGAAGGGAAAGGACGACGTGTCGTATCCGGCGATGGCGCGCGGCTTCGACCAGCGTTCATTCAGGATGAGCCGCCCCGCGCCCGCGACGTGGGCCATGATGCCATCGAGGGCGATGCGATCGTGCTCGTCGGTGTTGAAACCGAGGTAGACGAAATCGCGGAGAAAACGCCCGCATTGCGACGAGCCGAAAGCGTAGGCGTGCCCGACCGGAGCGAGGGAATCCTCACCGTGTTTCAGCCACGCGACGGCATCGCGGATCGCGGCGTAACCGAGGCCTCCGACCGGCGGGCTCTCCGCGAGCCATTGGACCTCGTAGGTGAGGCCGGGCTCGAAGCCACCTTCCAGCCGCAAGCGATGTCCCTCGACCGACCATTTCTCCCGCGGCACTTCCCGACCACCCGGAAAAGCGGCACGGTCGCGGATGAGGAGCCGGCTGTCGGGTCCGTCCACCTCGACGGGAGGATAAACGGCGAGGTCGGTGACCTTTTGCTCGGGCAAGGATTTGTCGGGCGTGAAGACCGCATTGACGACCCCACGAATGGGAGAGCGGTCGGGATTCCGCGCCGCGGGCACCTCGAGCCGCATCTTCTTTTCCTCCGGAAGGATGTCGAATTCCCACCCGACGCTGACGACGGTGAAGCCGTGCCTGACAAACCACTCTTGCAGGCTCGCTTTGCCGCCGCGGTTGGGGATCTCGATCCAGGCCGCGCCATTGCCTTTCGCGGGATCCTTCGGGCGAAGCACACGCAGATCTCCGGAAAAAACGACACGCCCACTCCCGTTCGCCGGGGCAAGGTCCACATCGGCAATGATGGCATTGCGGGGATGCACCGGATCGACCTCATAGTGCAGTGTCGCGACGACCTCCTCGTAACCGGTGTCGCCGACATCGGAGGTCGAATGCACCTCGACCCGCACCACTTCGGACCTGAGCGGTGCGACCGCGAGGAGAACTAACAAAACCAAAAAACGACGATTCATCCGAAGGAGGGATTTTGTGGAAACGGGCGATCGGGCACGGCGCCTTCACTTTCCCGCGAGCCCGTAGTGGACAAAGGGAGCCCACATCACGGCTTCGGGAAACTCGGTTTCCGTACGCAACATCGCCTCACGCAACGCGGTCGCCTTGCCGGCTCCCGATTGGATCGACTCGTAGTAATGCCCCATCATCACCGCGGTTGCGGCATCGCTGACGGGCCAGAGCGACACCACCAGCGCCGGCACGCCGGCGGTGATGAAGCCACGCGAAAGACCGATGACGCCATCTCCGGTGATGGTCCCGCGGCCGGTGTCGCAGGCGCTGAGCACGGCGAGACCGGCCTTCAGCTTCATCCGCGAGATTTCCTTCGCCGTGAGAAAGCCGTCCTCCCCTTCCCCGGGTGCGAAGGCGAGCGAGGAGAGGAGCGATTGATTGTAGGAGCTCTCCGCCTCGAGCAAACCATGGGTGGCGAAGTGAAGGAGCCGCGCGCTCTCCATTCTTGCGGCCACGGCCGTCTCGGTCGCGGCGTCGCCGATGAGAGGTTCGGTCCGGAGGATCTTCGCAAGGTGCCTCGCCTCGGCCTCGGCTCCGGGCAGGGGTGAGAGCGATTCGGCGGAGCGGTCGGGACGTGGCTTGTAGCCGGGCATGGTGGGATTGCCGACGAGGAGGACGTCGCCTTCGCCCGCATCGGCGACGGCGCGTCCCTGCTCGTAGGCGAGCTGCAGGAGTTCGATCGATGGGGTGAGTGTCAGGGTGTGGTGATCGAGCAAGGTCTCTCCCTCCCCACCGTAGGGCAGCGCCGCGAAGGGCACGAGAAAGAGTTCGCCCTGGGGCACGAAGGTGATGAGGGACGCGTTCTCTTCCGGCAGGAATTCGCGCAGGGGATCGAGGAGCAGGGACGAGAGGCGGGCCAGGGCGGTCTTTCCATCCACCGCGGCCGGCGCGTTGGCGGGGTCCCGGATCTCCAGGAGAGCGCTGGTGACGAGGTCGCGGATCGGTCCCGCGAGGGTGGTCGACTGGAATCGGGCCTCGCCCTCGGCCGGAATGACCCAGGCGAGGAGCTGCTGGGGAAAACGCGCGTTCTCCTCCGCCGTCAACTGCATCCGGAGGCCGGTGGGGAACGCGTGGACGAGGGAATAGAGGACGATCGTGCCGCGATGGACCTTCGCGATTTCACGGATGGCGGCGGCATCGAGTTTCTTCACGGCACTGGCTTCGGGCTCGAGGCCGAGTTTCTCCCGCAACAAGGCGGCCTGGGCGGCGCCACGACCATTTTCCGCGGCGACAAGCGCGGCCACGACGTCACCACGCCGCAGCTCGATCTGCTGGCGCAGGTCGTAGATGCCCGAGCGCAATTCGGCCATCGAGAGATTCACCTGATCGGCGGAGAAGACGGCCTGCTTCTGGGCCTGGCGGGAGTTTTCCTCCCAGGCATCGGCCCCCTCTTCTGCTTTTGTCAGGGTGGCCTCCGCTTCGTCGAGCTGGCCCGCGGCGAGCTGGTAGGCGGCGAGGGTGATGTGGTCGAAGGTCGCCCCGATCTTCGCGATCCCCTCGCCTCCCGCGGTATTTTTGAGTTTCGAAGCGACCGCGGCCTCCTGTTTCGCGATGACGGGCGCGTAATCGGGCTCTCCGCCGGCGGCAAAGGCGCGTTTCAGCAGCAGTGCGGCCTCGATGGACTGGAGTTCACCGGTCTCGAGGTCGTGCTTGGAGAGGGTCAGCGCCTCGGCGAGCGCCGCGGCGGCTTCGTCGAGCTGACCGACGCGGAGGAGGCTGGTCGCGAGATTGCGCAGTTCGTAGCCGAGGAACATCTGGTCCTGCCCTTGGCGGATGAAATCGATCGCCTCGCGGGTCAGGTTCACGGAATCCTCGAGCCGTCCGACCTGGAGCAAGGCCATCGCGAGGGAGCGCGAGCAATTGGCAGCGAGCTCGGGTTTGCCGATCTTCAACGCCAGCTCGCGGGCCTCCGTGATGGCGGGGACGGCTTCGTCGTGGAGTTTGTTGGTGAGGCAGTGGTTGCCGTAATTGAAGAGCGCCCAGAATTCCTCCTCGCTGCCCGGTTTTTCGGCGCGCTGCATTTTCCAAAGCTCGTACGAGGTCAAGACCGCCAGCTTCGGATCACCGCGCAGTCCCACATGCATCTCGAGCGCTTTGAGCAAGCCCTTGCGATAGGCGGGGGCTGTGTCGGGGGCCTCGAGTTCGCCGACCATCACGCTGGTCGCGGCCTCATCGTCGACCTGGCTGAGGATCTTCGAAAACGTGAAAAACGAGCTCATCGAATCCAGTCCGTGCTCCCGGCAAAGAGCCAGGGAGGCGCGCGATCGCTCCAGCGCCGTCTTGAAGTCGCCGCGCTGGATGTAACCCTCGGCGCAGGCGTTGTACATCATCGAGAGTGATTCGGGGTCGCCGCCCGCGCCCTTGAGGGTGGCGATGGCTTTTTCCATCTGTGCCGCGAGATCATCCTGGGCGGACAAGGGCGGCAGGATCGAGAGACTGAGGAAAAGGAGAAAGAGACGCGCGCGGTTCATGACAGAGGGACGATCATCGTGACGCCCTCTTGCCGAAAAAACAAGCCTGTCGATCGCGGTGCCTTGGAAAGGAGCGGGATCAATCCGGAGTGCTCGGAAAATACTTACCCGCGAGCCTCCCCAGCCGGGTCGCGAGACTCGGGGCGGGTTTTCCCGAGGGATCCGGCTTGGGCAAAAGCCGTTGCACGAGACGGATCGTGATCTCGTCGAGCGTGCCGTAGCCCTGCTTCTCCACGGTCGAGGAGAGCAGGGAAAGCGCCGCGCCTCCATAAGGAACGCGGCGCACGAGGAACCCGAGGATCACGGGCAGGACGATGGGCACGATCTGTGCGGCCTGATCGGGCGTGATCCCGAGACCCGCCCCCACCTGCTCGCGCATTTGTTCGCCGGTGCCTTCGAGCACCTCATCGATCCCGCCGTCCGCCGCCTCGCGATCCGCGGACGGGTCGAAGCGTTTGAAAACCACCGCCGCGGCTGCGGGCAGGGCCTTCGCCGCCGTCTCGCGGGGGATGCCGAGGCGTGCGGCGACGCGGGTCGCCATTTCCTCGCCCTGTTCCCGGATCAGTTGTTCGAGCAAAGTCGCCATCGGATGCGGGAGGGTGGGACGACGGCGCGGTCCTGGCCGTTCGAAGGTCGATTCAGTATTCGCCGCGGTTCTTGCCGACCCGTTCGTCGGTCCACCAATAGAGGATGCGGCCGCAATTCTCGCAGTGGGCGAGACGGTTTTCGGCCTTCACCTCGATCATCGTCGATTTCACCACCTTCATGTGGCAGCCCTGGCAGATTTCATCGACGAGACCGACCACGGCCATGCCGTTCTTTGATTTGAAAAGGCGGCGGTAACTATCGATGACCTCTTCCGGGACATCGGCGGCGAGGCGATCGCGCTCGGCCACCTCGGCTTCGCGATCGGCCTTGAGTTTCGCGGCGAGCGCCTCGAGATCCTCGAGCTCTTCCTTCACCGAAGTCTCGTTCTCGGCGAGCTTCGCGCGGGCCGCCTCGAGGGCCTTGCGCTGCGTCTCCGCCGTTTCCATCAACACCATTTCGCGATCCTCGAGCGCGGCGATCTCCTTGCCATAGCGCTCGATCTCCACGCCCATGCGTTGGTATTCCTCGTTCTTGCGCGTCTCGAACTGCTGCGTCTTCAGCTTGCCGATGGTGGTGCGGCGCGTGGCGACGTCGAGCTCGAGATTCTTGATCGCCACCTCGGTGTGCTGCATGTCCACCTGGGCCGCCTCGACCGCTTTCTGATCGGCGACGAGGCGGTCGCGGATGTCGTCGGCCTCGACCGGGATGCCGGCGAGCTCCTTGTCGATGGCCTTGATCTT
>JALRFZ010000300.1 GCA_023253615.1 Verrucomicrobiales bacterium
GTCCCCTCGTGCCCGTGCTCGTCGCGATGGAGAAGGAAGGCATCCGCGTCGATCCCGCCGCCCTAGCCGAGACCGGGGAACTCCTCGCCGGGCGCATCGCCGGATTTGAAAAGGCCGTCTACGAGGCCGCCGGCACGCCCTTCAATCTCAATTCGCCCAAGCAGGTCGGCGAGATCCTTTTCGAACGGCTGCACCTCGACGACAAGGCCAAAAAGACCAAGACCGGACAGTATAAAACCGACGAGCAGACCCTCTCCACTCTCGCCACCGAACACCAGATCGTGCGCGACCTCCTCGCCTATCGCGAGGCCGCGAAGTTGAAAAGCACCTACGTCGATGCCCTGCCCGAATCCATCTTTCCCGGCACCGGGCGCATTCATACCACCTTCCACCAGCTCCTCACCGCCACCGGCCGCCTCGCCTCGAACAATCCGAATCTGCAGAACATCCCGATCCGCTCCGAACAGGGACGCGAGATCCGGCGTGCCTTCGTGCCGCGCGGGGAGGACTTCGTCATTCTCTCGGCCGACTATTCCCAGATCGAGCTGCGCGTCATGGCCTCGCTCTGCGACGATCCCGCGATGATCGAGGCCTTCCAGTCCGGCGCAGACATCCACCAGGCCACCGCCGCCCGCGTCTTCGGCGTGCCGCTCGATGGCGTCACCTCCGACATGCGGCGCACCGCGAAGATGGTGAATTTCGGCATCATCTACGGCATCTCCGCCTTCGGTCTTTCGCAGCGTCTCAACGGAGAGCTCTCCCGCGGCGGCGCCCAGGAGGTGATCGACGAATATTTCCGGCAATATCCCGGCGTGAAGCGATTCCAGGATGAGACGATCGAACAGGCCCGGCGCGATGGCTACGTCGAGACCCTCACCGGCCGCCGCCGTTACCTCCGCGACATCAATTCCAAGAATGGCATGATCCGCTCCGCCGCCGAGCGCACCGCGATCAACACGCCCATCCAGGGCACCGCCGCCGACATGATCAAGATAGCCATGGTCCGCGTCGCGACGCTGCTCGATGAGGGTCGCTATCGGACACGGATGCTATTGCAGGTCCACGATGAACTCGTCTTCGACCTTCATCGGGAAGAAAAAGACGAACTCGTCCCGAAAATCGAGGAAGCGATGAAGTCCGCCCTGCCCCTCGCCGTGCCCGTCGTGGTCGAGTCGGGAACGGGGGCGAACTGGCTCGAGGCACATTGAGGAGTCGCGTTTCCGCGTCCCTTATCAACCTAATTCGAGGAATGGAGGCCCACGGAATTCACGGAAGGCCCGGAAAAAGAACCGATTGGCAAAACCATTTTCCCCTCCAACAGGTGATGCTCGTGAATTCCTTGGAATCCTGATCTTTCCGTGGAATTCCGCGCCTTCCGTGGGCAATCACTTTCCTTTCAAGGCTCACGCGCCTTTGGAGGAAGTCTTCTTCTTGGCCGCGGCTTTTTTGGCGGTCTTTTTGGCCGCCGGAGCAGCGGTCTTGCCGGACTTCTTGGCGGCCGCCGCCTTCGGTTTCTTCGTGGACTTCTTGTCCGAAGCTTTCTTCGCGCTCTTCTTGGCCGCCTTCTTCTCCAGCGAATCCGACATCTTCTCCAGCGAGGTGGCCAGATTCTGTTCGAGTTTGGTCAGCGCCTTCGTGAAGCTGTCGGCGCGCCTGCGCACCTGCTTGAGCGCCGTGGCGCCCTTCTTGCGGAGCCCGGCCTCGCCGCTCTGGATCCACTCGTCCAACGCCTTCCGCGCCGCGCTGGTATGGGCGGACGTGTCGTTGAGCTTCTCTTCCAGTTCGTTGATGAGCTTGCGGGCTTTGTCGAAGTTGATTTGCATGTCAGTCGGGTTTCCGTGAGGGGAACGTTCGCCATTGACCCCGCTTCCGGTCAAGTGACGTTTCGAAATTGTCACCAATTCCTGCGTGAATTTTGCGCGGAAGCTTCCTGTCTTGCTTGGCGGATGGCGATGGTTTTCAGACAACCGAGTTCCGCACCCGCCACCAGACCGACTCCACCCAGAAGAAGGTCGCGTAGTAGAGGTTGGTATAATCATATCGCCGGATGAGTCGCTCGATCGCCGGTAGATGGGGTTTCACCACCTCCTTATCGGGACACAGCGACACGATCCACGCGGCCGCGGACGGTTCGCGGATGAAATTTGCCTCGCTGTTGCGTCGTGGGGAGATCTTCCCAAAGGCTTTTACCTGGGCGATTGCGAGATCGACGGCCTCCTGCTCCGTCGTCTGCGGCTGCCACAGCGGCATCATCGCGGCACGCCAATCCTGGCTGAAGGTGGCGGGATTCGCGCGATCGAATTTCTCCGCGAGGGCCAGGGCTTCCGCCGCGAGAAGGGCGCTGGCGCGGAGTCCGGCCGCGTAGTCGGCCTTGAGCGCGGCATCCTCCTCCATCTCCCAGAGGCAGCGCAGGGCGCCGACGGCGACACACGAGGTCCAGGCGTGGGTCGGGGCGTAGAAGTATTTCATCCCGCCCGCCGCGTATTGTCGTTTGGTCAGGGCTGGTTCGCCTCCGGCGACCTTGAGTTCGGCGCGGTAGCGTTCCTCCCACGAGGCGTCGCCGGTGACGCGGGCCATCAACTTCATCACGAAGAGTTTCCGGACGGCTTTCTCGAAGTGGAAGCCCTCGAAGGTGCCGCGCTTTCCGAAGGGGGGCTCGGCCGGCATGTTCCAGCCGAGGGAAACGATCGCCTCGGTCGTTTCGACGAGGTGCTTGCGGATCCGATCCTTCTCCGCTTCGGTCGCGAGGCCGGAATCATAAAAACGCCAGAGACCGATGTACCAGGGGCCGGTCTGGTCGTCGGAGCCCATCGGATAATGGGAACGCCCATCCGTGCTGACGCCGCGTCCCACGAATCCCTTCACCTCGCTGATGGAATTGAGGAGAAGCAATCCCTCGACGAGACGCCGGACTTTGGCCGCGTCTTCCTCCGTCTTCGTCGATCGCCAGCGGTTCACCGCGGCATCGAGATAGAGGCCATTGAACATCGCCCCGTTTTCGATCGGCTGGAACCATCCGAGCGCGTTCGGTTTTCCAGCCTGGCATTCCTCGGGCGTGGGCAGGTTCACCTTTCCCTCGAAGTCGCAGAAATCGACGAGGATGCCGTATTCATCGACAAAGCGCCGCCAGAGCTCCGTGTGGGCCTGCGCCGCGGCGGTCGCGGTGTCGGGATGGAAGAGGTCGGCGCCGATGGAAAGACGGGGCGCGAATCCCGCACCAAACGCGAGGGAGGATTGGAGCAGGGTGCGGCGTTTCATGGGGCGATGGGGTCCATCTCGACCGGGATGAGGCTGAGATTATCGATGAAGTAGGCGGTGTCTTTGGTGCCAAGTCCGGTGAAGAGCAGGTAGCTCGCCTCGTTCCAGGTCGGCTTGCAAGGGAGATCCTTGAATTCCTGTTTCGTGCCGTCTGGTTTTGTCAGGGTGACGTTGTATTTCCCGGCACCGGTCTTCGCCTCGATCTCGATCCTGATCCATTGGCCGGGCGGCAGTTCCCCGAGCGGGACGCTGGCGGTGTTGTTGGCCACCAGTTTGCCACCCTGCCAGCGCAGGTAGGGACCGGCGGCGAATTCGCCGTTCTTCACCCGCATCTCGAAGAAACCATCGGCTCCCTCGCGGGTCATCAGATCGAAGCCGACGCGGAAGGTGCCGCCCGCCCAGCGCGGGAAGATGTCGAAGACGGGATCGTAGCTGTGGACGAGGCCCGGTTTGTCCTGCGCCTTGAGACTGCGCTTCGAGACGCCACCGTCGGGGATGGGGAATGGCGAGGCAGCTTCCTCGCTGACGGCGAAGCCCTCGCCGACCGGCTTTTGCTCGCGGGGACGATCGTGACGTCCGTTGCGGACGCCCACCGCGCCGACGGGGACGCGTTCGAAGGTCTGGAGGTCGATGCGGTACTCCGGTGCCGGCCAGGGTTTTGCCTCAGCCGCCCAGGTCGGATATTCGTGCCCCTTCGCAGCGAGCTCACGCCATGCCGCATCGTCCTTGCGCACCCCGGCGATATCGAGATCCCACGGTTTGAAGCCGATCTTCTCCGCCGGACTCCCGGGCTTGATGCGGAAGTCACGCTTGGCCAGATCCTCGAACATCGGATCGGCGAATTGCGAGCCGTTGTCGCGTCCCATCTTCCGCCACTCGTCCCAGGTGAAATGTGTCTTTGTCAGGGTTTCGGGGATCTTCCCATCGGTCCGCCAGTAGAGGTTGCGGCGGAAGACGAGGCTGTCCTTCGGATCGCCGCGCTCGGGTTTGTCGAAGAATTTCCAGTTCCACTCGCCGCCGTCGAGCAGCGGCGAGGCGGGATCCCAAATCACGATGTTACCCTCATAGCGGAAGCTGAGGTGCGCCTCGTTGCGGCTGCGCTGGATCTGGGCGGTGTGGCCGAAGGCGAAGATGTTGTTCCGGACCGTGTTGAAGAAGCCGTAGTGTTGGTGGAAGCCGGAGTTCCAGGTGTCGTGGACGAGGTTGTTCTCGAAGGTGACGTCGGTGCTGCCCTCGTCGGTGTAGAGACCCCAGCCGCCATAGCGGTGGCTTGCGATGTGGTGGACGTGGTTGCCGCGCACGATCGTGCCGGGCGAAACGCCGAGCCCGTAGAAGCCGCCCATGTCGCTGAGGTAAGCCCAGCCGATGTGGTGGATGTGGTTGTTCTCGACGAGGGTCTCGCGCGACGAGGTGTCGCCGTAGCCCCAGTTCCATCCCGCGCTGACGCCGGTGTAGTAGAAGTCGCCGATGTCGCAGTGGATCACGGCGCAGCGTTGGGTGTGTGTCAGGACGACGCCGCAGGCGCTCGGGTGGAGCCGCCCGCCGTGTTGGAGGATACAATTGTCGACGACGATGTTGCGGCAGACCCGATCCTCCGCGGGGCGCGAGGTTTCACCGACGCGCACCCCGCCGCCACCGAGGTCGTGGAGATGGGATTTGGTCAGGGTCGAATCGGAGCAGCCGTTTTTGAAATAGACGCCGTATTCGCCGACATGGCCGATCTCGCAGCCCTCAATGCGGATGCCGGAGCAATCCTCGAACTCCAGCCCCCCGCCAAGCCCGGTCGCGGCCTGCCGGTCGTGCAGTCCTTCGGTCGGATAAAGATACTGGGCATGACGGAAGGCGATCCCGCGGAAGGCGAGATCCTTCACGCCCTTTGCGACCACAAATCGCTCGGCGACCGGCGCGGTGAAGAGGGTTTGGTCGAGCTCTTCACCCTCTTGGGGCCGGTAAAGCACTTCGCCTTTTTCCCGATCGAGATACCACTCGCCCGGCGCATCGAGGGCGGCGCGGAAGTTCTCCATCCAGAAGCGTTGGTCGGGCTCGAACTCGATGAAGGGATAACTCGCCCGCCCTTTGATCTTCACGGCGAGGAAATCATCGTTGAGCGCCTCGATGCGGCACTGGCCGACGGCCCAGGCATGGGTGACGGTGAGGAGGACTCCGTCGCGCTCGGCCGCCGGGATGGCCTTGAGTATGTCATATTCGGCCTCGTGCAGGGTGAAGGCGTGGAAGTTGAAGTTTTCCTTCAAATCGGGAAAGACCCCGGCACCGACCGCTCCATCGAGATGGTGATAGCCCTTGTTCGGAGTGCGGGCCCGGACGGCGCGACGGCCGTTGACCCAGAGCTGCTCGAAATTCCAGTTCTTGTCAGGGAGCGTCGCTTTCCAGAGGCCTTTCTCCACCTCGCTCCAGCCGGTGATTTCACGACCGCCGGTAAAGACGGGTTTCGCGCCCGACGCGGCTTCCCAAGTGACGCCGGAATCGTCCGGACCGAAGACGAGCGGTTCGGTCATCGCATAGGTACCGTCGGCGACGAGGATGCGCACCGGCTTTTCCGCCGCCCGCGCCGCCTCGAGCGCGGCCTGGGGTGTTTTGACAGGGCCCGAGGGCGAAAGTTCGAGGTCGGCGGCGCCGAGCGAAGTGGAGAGAAGGAGGGGTAGGAGATACAAGCGCATGGGAAGACGAAAACGTGGACCGGATGACGCGGGCGTCCAAGTGAAATCGTGGGTTCGGGCGTGGTGCCGAAGGAAAGTAGTCCGGGGCTTCAGCCCGCTGCGACGTTCCCGCGGGCTGAAGCCCCGGACTACTTTTGATCGGAAAATGCTCCTTTCACGGCGCTTGCTTCCGACGACGGCCCGACCGAAGTTTCCGCACGCGTGCGCTTGCGCGAGCCCCCATGTTTCTCGCCTTCCTCAACGAATTCGATCCGGATCTGAAGGAGACCTTCCTCGAGAAGCTCCGCGTTCTCTGGACGCACGGCTCCACCGGACTCGAGGGGAACACGCTGACGCTGGGCGAGACTCATGCCGTCCTTTCCCAAGGGTTGACCATTTCGGGAAAACCCCTCTCGCACCATCTCGAAGTGGTCGGGCACAGTCGCGCCATCGATCTGGTTTATGCGCTTTGCCAGGGCGGGCGCCCCGTGGTCGCGGACGATCTGTTCGCCCTGCATCGGGCGGTGCAGACGGATGTGGTGGTCGATATCTACCAGCCGATCGGCGCATGGAAGGTCGAGCCGAATTCGGCCGCCGTCGTTCTCGATGGAAAGGTGGGCACGAACGATACCTAGAGCCTGTCCCCAGAAGGCCACTTTTTTGGCACGAGGATTCGCTGGGTCCCTTGAGCCGAGACATGCGGTCCTTCATCGCCCGTTTTATCG
>JALRFZ010000371.1 GCA_023253615.1 Verrucomicrobiales bacterium
ACCGGTGCCATCTTCTGCGACACACGACCCGCAACGATCATGAGATCGGCCTGACGGGGCGAGGCGCGGAAGACCTCCATGCCGAAGCGAGCAATGTCGTAGCGGGGGCCGCCGACCGCCATCATCTCGATGGCACAGCAGGCCAGGCCGAAGGTCGCCGGCCACAGCGAGCCCTTGCGTGCATATCCGGCGAACTTCTCGACAGTGGTGAGCAGAACACCGGAGGGAAGCTTCTCCTCGAGGCCCATGCGTTCACACCCTCTCGTTGTGGGTACGTGTCGTCGTTGCCGTGCCCCGCATCTGCGTCGGGACATCCGCGGTCGTCCGCCGGTACGTCATCTCAGCCGCTCTCCCTAATCCCAATCGAGGCCGCCGCGGCGCCACTCGTACAGATAGGGAACGGCCAGGTTCACCAGGAACAGCATCATCGCCAGGAAGGCGAAGAGCGGCAATTGGTCGAAGGCCACGGCCCACGGGTAGAGGAAGACGATCTCGATCTTGAGGTTATTCGGGAAGAGTTTGACCGATTTTGAGAAATGCTGGTCGATACGGATGTCCTGATTGATTACCTGCGGGGCCGAATTCAGGCGATCACGTTTCTTGAGCGGAACATTGATCGACTGCACATCTCTGCTGTCACAGTAGCTGAGTTGTATCAGGGTGTTCGGGAGGGTGATGAGCGGGCGAAACTGGCCAAGACCCTTTCAGCGCTGACGGTGCTGCCGCTCACGGAGGAGATTGCCGCTTCTGCCGGACTTCTGCGTCGGGACAATCGGGCCGCCATGGGATGTGGTTTGGCGGATTGCCTCATTGCCGCGACGGCATGTCGGCACGGACTCACTCTGGTAACCCTCAATGCAAAGCACTTTGGGATGCTGGATGACGTGGTGGTACCCTACCAAAAAGTCTGATTTATCAAATTGCCCGCCTCCCCAAAATCCCCGCCATTCCGGTCTTGACCGGGATGGTGTCTTTGCGCTTCCATTCCTTTTTCCCCAAGGCTTCCGCCTTTTCCCCGACATGATCCGAATCCTCTGCCTCCTTTTCGTTCTTTCCTCGCCGATCCTCGCCCAGGAGGCCGCGAAAACCTACCCCGAGGCTCCGGCCGAGTCGGTCCCGGGTGATCTTTTTGTTGTGCCCGAGGGGCTCGAGGTGACGGTGTGGGCGACCTCGCCGCATCTCTACAATCCGACCAATCTCGACATCGACCACGCCGGCCGGATCTGGGTGGCGGAAGGGGTGCGCTACCGCAAACACTTCGACCGTCAGCCCGGGGGCGACCGCATCGTCGTGCTCGAGGACACCGATGGCGACGGCAAATGCGACAAGAGCCACACCTTCGTGCAAGAGCCCCTCCTCGTCGCCCCGCTCGGTGTCGCGGTGATCGACAATCAGATCGTCGTCTCCCAGCCTCCGCACCTTCTGGTCTACACCGACGTGGACCGCGACCTGAAATTCGATCCCGCGAAGGACAAACGCGAGATTCTTCTCACCGGCTTCAGTGGACAGAATCACGATCACTCGCTCCACTCCGTCACGGTCGGGCCGGACGGGAAATGGTATTTCAATTCCGGCAATTGTGGCGGCGAGTTCACCGACAAGTCCGGCCAGGACTTCACGATCTACGGATCCTACCGGCCCAAGCCGATCGGTCCCTTCGAGTTTCCCCACAATCCCGACGTCCTCGCCGGCAAACCGAGCAGCGACGGCCACGTTTATGTCGGGGGCTTCACCGTGCGGATGAATCCCGATGGCACCGGGGCCGAGATCATCGGGCACAACTACCGCAATTCCTACGAGCAATCCGTCACCTCGCTCGGCGACGTTTTCCAGAACGACAACGACGATCCGCCCGCCTGCCGTGTCTCGTGGGTGATGGAGTATGCCAACTTCGGCTTTTCCTCGAACGACGGCCAGCGCACCTGGCGGGTCGACAAGCGGCCCGGCCAGACCATCGCCACCGCGCAGTGGCGGCAGGAAGATCCGGGGATGACCCCCGCCGGCGATGTCTACGGCGGGGGCTCGCCCACCGGGAATGTCTATTACGAAAACGGCGCGCTCGGTGAGAAATGGATCGGCACCTTCCTCGCCTGCGAGGCGGGCCGCAACGTCGTCTTCGGATATCAGCCGAAGCTTTCCGGGGCGGGATTCGCGCTCGAGCGGATGGATTTCATGACGAGCAATCCCACGGGCGAGTTCGCCGGCTCCGATTTCCTCGGTGGCGAGGCGAGTGTCAACCGCGAGCAGCGCACCCTCTTCCGACCCTCCGACATCGCGGTCGGACCCGACGGCGCCCTTTATGTCACGGACTGGTATGACGCCCGGGTCGGCGGCCACCAGGATCTCGACGAGACCTGCTCCGGGACGGTCTACCGCATCGCCCCGAAAGGATTCAAATCCGTCGTCCCGAAGATTGATCCGGCGACGACGGAGGGGCTGATCGAAGCGCTCAAGTCACCCGCGGTGAACGTCCGCGCGATCGGGTTTTATGGATTGAAAGCGAAAGGCAGGGCGGCTCTCGATCCCGTCGCGGCCCTCCTCGGGGATCCCAATCCGTACATCCAGGGCCGCGCCATCCATCTGCTCTACCAGCTCGGCATCAGCGGCCCGCGGGTCGCCGGGTATCCCGCCGATCAGCCGACGGCTCAGCGCAAGATCGCCGCCTTCCGTGCGATGCGTCGTGCCGGGCTCGACATCTCCGGAGCCGCCTTCGCCCTCGCCGAAGATCCCGATCCGGCGGTGCGCCGCGAGGTCGCTCTCGCGATGCGGAATCTCTCCTTTGATCTTTCGAAGGACATCCTCGTCGCCCTCGCCAAAGGTTATGATGGCGTCGACCGCAGTTATCTCGAGGCCTTCGGCACCGGTGCCACGGGCAAGGAGAACGAGGTGTTTGCCGCGGTGAAAAAAGCGATCGGACACGACGACCCCCGTCTTTGGGGGGATGTCTTCGGCGGCATCGCCTGGCGGCTTCATCCCGCCTCGGCCGTCGATGATTTCCTCACCCGCGTCCAGGCGGAGAATCTCACCGTCGCCCAGCGCCGGCAGTCGCTCGATGCGATCGCCTTCGTCCGCACGAAGGGCGCGGCCACCGCCATGCTCACGATCGCCCAGCTCGATACCCCGCTGAAGAGCGATGCGGTCTGGTGGCTCATGAACCGGATGAACAACGACTGGAAGGATCACGACCTGCTTCCCGAGCTGAAGGCCCGCGGCATCTACGATCCCGCGAAAGTCGTCGTGCAGGAGGTGATGACCCCGGCCCCTGACGAAGCACAAAAATCCGCTCTCACCGTCGAGGCCGTCCTCGCGCTGAAGGGCGATGCCGCCCGCGGCAAGGCGACCTCGGCGCGCTGCATCATGTGCCACGAGATCGGCGGCGTCGGGGTGCAATTCGGCCCTCCTCTCGACGGTTGGGGGCGCACCCAGACAGACGACGTCATCGCCCGCAGCCTCATCGATCCCAGCGCGGACATCGCCCATGGATTCGATGGCTCCGCCATCCTCACGAAGGAAGGCAAGACGGTCCACGGTCTCGTCATCCAGGAGGGCAATCCCACCATCATCACGAGCATGGGCGGTCTCACCCAGATGATCCCGCGGAAGGAGATCGGATCGAACCAGAAGCTGAACCGTTCCCTCATGCTCAGCGCCGCCCAGCTCGGTCTGACCGCCCAGGATGTCGCCGATCTGGTCGCGTTTCTGCGGGCGAATTGAAACCCGGGAGGGTGAGGTGCGTGACCTTGCCCTCTTGACTCACTTTCCAAAGTCCACGCCCTCGTAGACCTCGGCGAGCGGCAGGGAGCTTTCGATCTCGGGCAGCAAAACCACCGCGTCCAATCCCGTGTGGTCCTCGCGGACAAAACCCCCGTCCGTCGCACGACGATGGACGATGAGGGCGGGGTGATCCGGCTCCGCGAAGATGAGGACGCGCAAGCTCGGGATCGTGAGATAGGCGTCCCGTTTTTCCGCGAGATCGGTGCGCCGGGTGGATTCGCTCAATACTTCCACGATGACCACGGGGCGGTCCTGCCATTGATCCTCGTCGCGGTTCTCGTCGCAGACCACCATCGCGTCGGGGTAATAGAAACGGGTGTGGTTGAAATAGTGAATTCGTACCTTCGTGTCGCTGTTGAAGGGACGGCAGGGTTTGGCGCGGAGAGCGATTCCGAGAGCAAGGTAGGCATTGCCGGCGACCTTGTTGTGGCGATTCGAGGCTCCCGCCATCGCATGCACCTCGCCGCCGAGGTATTCGTGCTTGACCTCCGAGATGAGTTCACCGGCGAGGTAGTCGTCGACCGAGATCGGAGCCGGATGTTTGAGAGCTGACATCCCGTGATTCTAGCCTCGATCCACGAACCGGTAAAGGAGAAGCGAATTCCAAGAGCAAGGGCTTTCCGCTCTCTCGGATCCGACCTCAGGATGCATTCTTCAGGGCAATTTCCGCCCCGATTTCACCCCAAAAATCCCGCGATTTTGCTCCATTTCACCCCATGCGGAAAAAAGCCTCTCTTTTGGCCTCAAAAAGGCTCCAAACCCTTGATCTTTCGCGGTTTCTCGCTAGGGTGAAGCTTCCGAAAATCGCGGTCTCCGGAGGCTTCAGGAAACCCTTCTCCGCGCCGCGATTTTTCCCTTCCCGACCCCCACCGTTCCCGCCATGTCCG
>JALRFZ010000415.1 GCA_023253615.1 Verrucomicrobiales bacterium
GCGATCCAGTTGGGGGATCCGGGCACTCTGCGGAGGCTTGCCATGGCTCGTCGGGTTCAACTCCCCCTTTTTAGAGAGGACACCGAAAGTTGCGCTCCGGACGGCTTGACCGCAACCGAAATTGCCTCATAAGTCTTACAACGTCAGTTACAACAAGACATGTTGTCGCAGATGATCGAGGATGTCGGAACCCTTGAAAAATGGACTCTACGACATCCACTTACAACAAAATTTACAACAGGGGTTCAACTCCCCTCACCTCCACTTTTTCAGAACAAGAGCCCGTCGGTCGGCTCGCTCGTCGCCTCGATCCGCTCGATCCGGATGATGGGAATGATCTCGTCGTTCTCCGTGGCGTAGTGGAGCTTGCCGTAGAGCCTGTACCAGCCCATCTCCGTGTAATCCGGCGGGGCCTTTCCGAAATCGACGGGAATGGAGAGCGGGCGGGCATCGGCGGCACAGCATTCGATGAAAAGACGGAAGGCCTTGAGACGCGTGTTGTCTGGGTTGTTCAAGGTCTCCTCCATGAGCTGGGCGGTCGTCTCGACGGGTATGCCCTCCATCACATCCATCAATTCCTTGTCGCCGGCGGTGTAGAAGATCTGCGGCACGTCGAGGAGGAACTCCCCTTTGTCATTTTGCGGCACCATTTTCTTGAGGTCGTCCATGGTGAAGGCACCCCAGGCTTCCGCGGCCGCGTCGGTCTGGGGCTCGGGCGGGGTATCGGCCTGACCAGGGTAGGGGGTGGAGCTGCCATCCGCTCCCTCGGCGGCCTCGATGCCTTCGCGGGTGTAGGGATTGGTGACGGGCGGGGTGTCCGCGGATGCCGTGCGCGATCTCGTCTCCCGCGCTTCGGCGATGCGCTTCTGCATCATCTGCCGCTCGATCTTGCCCCATTTGGCCACATAGTCGGAGCTGAAGGCGTCTTTGGAGTAACCGGTCGCCACCAGCAAGGGCACAAGAAGAACGAGGAGCGAAAACGCCACGCTCGAAGGGGATTCGTCGTGATCGTGGGAGTGGGCATGGACGTGCTCGTGCTCGTGATTATGGGCATGGTCGTGGGCTTCGTCCGGACCGTGGTCGTGCCCATAGCATCCATGGGCGTGATCATGATCGTGGTGGTGATCGTGGTGGTGATCGTGCCCGTGATGGTGGTGCTCGTGATCGCAGGTGTCACCGTGGGCGTGATCGTGGGTGCAGAGACCGACGTCGCGGTTCCGGTGAATGAAGTTGAAGGCGCCGAGAAGGAGGAAGCCGATGCCGGAAATCAAGGCGTAGATGCGGAAGCTGGGATCGAGGTATTTCTCGATGCGTCCGCTTCCATAAAAGTAGAGGAAGAGCGCGCCCCAGATCAGCAGGGTCACGATCGCGAGCAACTGGAGGAATTTTTTCATGGCCGGTGGTCGGGTGGGGATTTCCGGGGGGAAGGCGGGTCAGAGCCGCATCCAAACATAACTCAGCACGCCGATGACGACAAAGAGGGAGGCGGCGAGGAAGAAGACGAAGCGGGGTTTGAAGACCGACAGGTACATGAAGACGAGCTTCACATCCATCATCGGTCCGAAGACGAGGAAGGCGAGCTTCGCGGATTGCGGCACCGGGAAGTTCGCGGCGATGAAGGCGTCGGAGGTGCTGCAGAGGCTCAGCACGAACGCGAGCACCATCATCAACCCGATTCCGGTGGGTTCATTCTGGTTGAAGAGGATGATGAGATCCTCCGTGACGTAGGCCCGGAAGACCGAGGTGATGGCGACGCCGATGGTGAAATACATCGCGGTCTCGAGAAAGTCCCGCATCGTCGTGCGCATCGCGAGGACGAGCCGGTTCGCCGCCGGAATGCCGGGCGTGCCGGGGGCGTCCTCATCCTCGTTCGGCCCGGTGTCGGCATGGCGCGGCAGCACTCCCGGACGGAGGAGGGATTGGTTGCGGATTTTCAACACCACCAGCCCCACCGCCACCGTCACCAGGAAGGCGATGAGGAGACGGCTCGAAGTCATGAACAGCGGCCCTTGCGTCACGACCGCCTCCGTTTGACGCAGCGAGAACTGCCCCACCGAGGTGGAAAAAGCCTTCATCGTGCTGACGACGACGATAGGATTGATGATCGGCGCCGAGAGCATGTAGGTGATCGCGCAGGAGACCGGGAGACCCTTGCGGATGAGCCGGCGGATCACCGGCACCACGGCGCACTCACAAACGGGAAAGATCCCGCCGAGCAGACCGCTGAGAAAGACCGCGAGGACCCGGTTTTTCGGCAGCCATCGATCGATCAGACCGGGCGGGAGGTAGGCGTCGATGAAGCCCGAGATCAGCGTGCCGAGCAGGATGAAAGGCGCCCCCTCGAGGATGATGCTGAGGAAGAGCAGGCAGAAGTCGGTGAAGGGCGTCAGGGTGGAATCCATGCCGGGGGAAGGAATCGGGGAATCTAAGGTGCGGGGCGTCCGTTGCGCAAACCCGGAAATGCGGCAGTGGCCATGGATTCGGGAAAGAATATGGAACGGAAAAAAACCGAAACTTTTCACTTGTTCTCCCGAACATGTTGTGTTTTCATGAACACATGAGCAGTTACAATCGTGTCACACTCGTCGGAAACCTGACTCGCCAGCCCGAACTCAGGAAAACCAAAAATGGCTCCGCTGTCACCGATCTCGGGATCGCCTTGAATCGTGTTTGGACGGGAGAAAACGGTCAGCGGCAGGAGGAAACCACCTTCGTTGACGTCACGGTCTGGGGGCGCGCGGCGGAGAATGCCGCCCAATACCTCCAGAAAGGCCGCAGCGTCCTGATCGAGGGCCGTTTGCAAATGGAGACCTGGCAGGACAAACAGTCGGGGCAGGATCGGTCGAAGCTCCGCGTCGTGGCCGATACCGTACAGTTCCTTGGTTCCAGCCACGAGTCCGGCCCGTCGGATGACGACGACGACGATCGGGAGAGCCGCCGCAGCGAAGGCCGTCGGGAGGACCGCCGTGACGACTCCCGGGAAGACCGCCGGGATTCCCCGAGATCCGGCGACCGCCGCTCTGAATCGAAACGCGATCGACGCTACGCCGCCGCGTAAAGTAGAAGCGGCGTCCCGCCGCTTGTGCGGGACGCTGTCTTGGTCGATCTCGGAAAACCGAATCCTTTGAAGCAAAGAAGCTACTTCTGTGCTCCTCAGTGTCCTCTGTGGTGAATCGCAGGTAAACCACGAACCCCGAATGCCTCACTTCAGCGTCCGAACATAAGGATTCGCCCACGTGGCGGGGCCGTCGGGGATGAGTCCTAGCGGGCCGTCCGCCGGGATGCCGGTATGGGAGCCTGCTTCCATTCCATCGATCAGCAGATTCAGGGTGCCGCCGATGAGGGTGCCTTCGATCCGGTGATAGGTGCCGGGCTTTCCGAAAAGCGGACCGGTCGTATCGAGCGGGATCGTTTTACCCCTCACCGAGAGGGCGGGGCCTCCGGAGTCTTCCGCCAGCTTCAGATCGACGATGAATCCGAGATCCCCGGAAAAGGTCTCGGCGGTGAGGAGAGGCGAGGCTCCGGCCGAATTGACGAGCTCCCAGTCGCGCGATTGCCAACCTCGCGCCTCCCGCCATCCGCTGAGATCGACACCGGTGTAGAGGCAGCGATACCCGCGGTCGGCGATGGCGATGTGGGCCGGGTCGATCGGCGTGTCGGGCAATTCCTTGATCCTGACATTCCGCCAATGCACGACACCTCCTTCGCTCTCGAGGCAGATATAGCCTTTGCGGGGAAAGCAATCGCGGCCGCGGGTGACGACCTTGCCGTTCACGGCCAGGGAGATCTCGCCATCGCGGCATTCGATGCGGTAGTGGTTCCACTCGGGGCTGGGTTTGGCCCGTTCCTCGGTGGGGAAGGCGCGGGAGCCGCCGCGGCCGTTCTCCGGCGTCATCGTCGCGCCGTGGATGGGGAAAATGTCTCCGTGCGTCGAGTAGCTCTTGGTGTTGCCGTAGGCATTCTCGAGCACCTGCACCTCGACGCCGCGGTGAAACGGTTGGCCGCGTGCCGTGATATCGTCGGCCCAGACGAAAATGCCGGCGTTGCCCTTGGGCACGAGGTGGCGCCACTCCGCTTCGAGAATGAAATTCTGATACATCCGCTCGGTGCGGATCTCGCCGATGGGTTTGCCGGAGCAGACGAGATAGCCTTCCTCGTTGAACGACCAGGTCGAGGGGGCGGTGTTCACGACCACCCAGCCGGTCAGATCCTTCCCGTTGAACAAGGGCTCGAACCCGTCTTGGTCGGCGGCGGTGAGCGGGGAGAGGAAAAGGAAGGTGGCGAGAAGAATCCGGAAGGCGGGCATGGGGGCATTTCATCCCAAAGCCCGTGCGATGGCAAGAACGCGATCGGGGAGCCGCGGCGGCGTAGGGCGGAATTGAATTCCGCCGGGCGGGGGGCACCCTTTGCAATCGCCGCGGATCCGTTCCCATTCACCTCACGCCCTCGACCTCGAGATCGATCGCATAGAATCCGGTGCGCGCGGTGACGTAGAGGGTCTTCCCTGCGAGGAGGCAGTTGGCGGGACCTTCGGGCGGGGTGAGGCGCAGCACTTCTTTTCCGGCGGGGGAGAAGGCAATGACATCGCCCTTCCAGGTGACGTAGACGTTGCCGAGTTTGTCGGCCGTCATCCCATCGCTGCCGACGGGGGCGAATTCGCGTTTGTTGGCGATCTTGCCGGGGCCTTCGATGTCGTAGGCGAAGATCGTCTCGGCACCGGGATCGGCGATGTAGAGGATGCTGCCGTCGGGAGAGGTGATGACACCGTTCGGTTTCGCGAGATCGGCGGCGACCTGGGTCAGTTTGCCGCCTTTGTCGATGTAATAAACCGCCTCGACGTCGATCTCCCGGTCATCGCTGTTTCCGTAGCGGGGATCGGAGAAATAGAAGCCTCCGTGACCATCGGGCACGACATCATTGGGGCTGTTGAGCTTCTTCCCTTCGAAGCTCTCGGCGAGCGTGGTCACCTGGCCGGCGAAATCGGTGCGGGTGAGGCGGCGCGCGCCGCCTTCGCAGGCGATGAGGGACCCGGCGGGCGTGAAGAAAAGTCCGTTCGCCTTGCCGCTGGGCTCGCGGTAGACCGTCGTCGCACCGGTGGCGGGATCGTGGAGGTGGATGCGCTCGTTCGGAATGTCGGAGAAGTAGATCTTTCCGTCGGGCGAGAGGGCGGGACCTTCGGTGAACTTGAAATCGCCGGCGAGCTTGCGGAAGGCGGCGCCTTCCTTCACGAGCGGGCCTTCGTGGGTGTAGGGTGCCGGATCGGGCGTGCGGTAACCGGTCGTTTCGCCGAGATCCTGGATCCTGACATTCCGATAAAGCACCTTCAGGGTTTCCTCGCGGTTGCCGATGCCGTGGACCTGCAGGGCGATGAAGCCGGTCGCGGTCATGTCGTCTTTCAGGTCGGCGGCGGGCACGCCGTTCACGAAAGTGCGGATGCGGTCGCCGATCGCTTCGATCCGGTAGTGGTTCCAATCGTTTTGCTTGAAGGCATGACGGGCCGCGGGATTGTCGGAAAGATCGTCGAGCCAGCCGCGGCGCCCTTCGTCGTAAATGCCACCGCTCCAGCCGCGGTCGGAGGGATCGATCTCGACCTGGTAGCCGTGGACCTGACCGTTCTTGTAATCCGGCAGGCTGTTCGAGCGGATCTGTACGCCGCAGTTCAGGGTGGGATCGACCTTGTATTCGACCTCGAGGATGAAGTTCGCGTAGTTCTTGTCGGTGCAGAGGAAGGAATTCGGCGTCTTGGGGACGGTCGTGCCGACGATGACGCCGTCCTCGACGGTGTATTTGGCGACGCCGCCGCGCTGGGTCCACCCGTCGAGATTTTTACCGTTGAAAAGATCGACCCATTCACCCGGTTCGGCGGCGGTGAGTGCCGTGGCGAGGAAGGGGAGAAGAAAACAGGAAAGCAGGCGGGGATTCATCATGTCAGTCCGGGGATTACCATGCCGGCGGCTCGGTGACAAGCCTTTCGTGAGACGGGAAGAGGGGTGCGGGCGAGCGGCGATCCCTGTTTGGAGTGGCCCGAAAGAGCCCCGCGAAAGTTTGACACAACCCTCTTCACTCCTCGTCTCTACCGGGTTGCGTCGGTGAGGGGACAGTGTCAGGTTCCAAGCGTCCGCCGACGTTCCCGTTGCTTCGATCGTTTTCCCTCCGCATGCCTTCTCCCGATTATCCCGTCTCCGTCATCGACCAACCGCTCCGGATCGGCGGCAAATTTTTCCGCGAGGGGGAAACGACCCGCGTGGTGAAGGCGGTGACTTTCGGCCCTTTTCCCGCCGGAGCGTTTCCGGACGAAGGGCGCGCGCAACTGGTGCGGATCCGCGAGGAACTTGGGGCGAATGCGGTGCGCCTCTACGAAATCCCGTCGCTGGAGTTCCTCCACGAATGCGCCGGTGTGGGCCTGCGGGCTTTCCTCACGATTCCATGGACGCAGCACGTCGATTTCCTGAAGCGGCGCAGCGCGCTGGCCGAGGCGGATCACCTGCTCTTGGAAACGATCGCGCGCTTCCGCGGGCATCCGGCGGTGGCGGGCTATTACGTCGGCAACGAGATCGAATCGACCCTCGTCCGCTGGATGGGGGCGAGCCACGTCGTGGAGCAGCTCGAGCGGCTCATCGACCTGGGACATGCGAATGATCCGGACGCGCTTTTCGCCTACGCGAACTACCCCGGCACGGAATACCTGTTGCCGCAGAACCAGGATTTCGTCGCCTTCAACCTATACCTAGAGAATCGGGCGGACTACGCGGCCTATCTCGACCGGCTCCAGAATCTGGCGGGGAACAAACCGCTCGTGCTCTCCGAGTTCGGGATCGATTCGGGCACGCACGGCGAATGGAGCCAGGCGGAGATGCTGCGATGGGCGGTCGAGGAGGCTGCCGCCGCGGGACTCGCGGGCACGACGATTTTCTCGTGGAGTGATCTCTGGCAGCGCGGTGGAAAAACGGTGGAGGGCTGGACTTTCGGCCTGACGTCGGCGGACCAGTCGGCGAAGCCGGCTCTCGAGGCGGTCCACGGTGTCTGGGAAAACCTGCGCCGACCGGGCGATGGCGTGATCCTGACAGACACACCAAAAATCTCGGTGATCGTCTGCACCCACCGGGGCAGCGCGACGCTGGTGAAGTGTCTCGATTCGATCCTGGCGCTGGATTACCCGGACTACGAGGTGATCGTGGTGAATGACGGAGGGGATGACCGTGTCGCGGAGATCGCGGAAAGTTACGATCGGGTGAAACACGTCGCGACCCCCCATGAAGGGCTCGGTGCGGCGCGCAACACGGGGGCGCGCGAGGCGTCCGGCGCGATCTACGCCTACACGGATGACGACTGCGTCGTCGAGCCGGATTGGCTGCGCTGGATCGTGGCGCAATTCGCGGAGGATGCGACGTTGGGCTGTGCGGGTGGTCCGAATGTGCCGCCCGCGCCGGAGACGGGGACGCGGGCGATCGTGGCGGCGGCGCCCGGTGGGCCCACCCACGTGCTGCTCACGGACACGCGGGCGGAGCATCTCCCGGGCTGCAATCTCGCGGTGCGGCGCGAGGTCTTCGAAAAGGTGGGCGGCTTTCACACGGTCTTCCGCTCGGCGGGCGATGACGTCGATTTCTGCTGGCGCGTCCTCGCGGCGGGACACGGGCTCGGTTTCCATGCGGCGGCGTTTGTCTGGCACCACCGCCGCTTCAGCTTCCGCGCGTATTTCCGCCAGCAGATGGGATACGGCCGTGCCGAGGCCTTGCTGATGCCGATGCATCCGGACCGGTTCCAGGGAGTCGGCGGAGCGGTGTGGGAGGGCCAGGTCTACGTGTTGCGGCGTCGTTTCGGGGCCTTTGTCTATCACGGGCACTACGGCTACGAGCCCTTCCAACTGATGTATCCGGGCGGCGATTCGTGGTTCGGCGAGGTCGCCCTGCACGTGTTGTGGTGGATCGTGGCACTGCTCTTCGCGGTCGGAGGAATCTTCTTCACGCCACTGCTGGTGCCGGCGGGAGTGATGCTTTTCGGCACCTTCTGGGTCGCGCTGGGCCGCGCGGGTCGCTCGCCGATCGCGCCGGAGTACGACACGACGTCATCGCGGCTCATTCTCGCGGCCTTGATCGTGGCGCAGGGTGTCCTGCGCAGCGGGACTCGCCTGCTTTCGGGCTGGCGTTTCGCGAACTGGGGAAAAAGTCTCCAATTTGTCGGCGGCACCGCGGCGGAGACGCTCGCGAAGAGCTGGTGGAAGCTCGGCGACGAACAGGAATATTGGAGTGACGAGGGGATCGGACGTGAGGTTTTGTTAGGGGCGATCCTGAAGGCCTTCCCCGGGGCGGAGGACGACGTGTCGGGGAAAACGGACGTGATTTTCCGCCGGGGGCGTTTCTGGAACTGGGCCGTCGTCACGGCGACGGAGTATCACGCGAACGAAGGCCGGTTGACGCGCCTCCGCGTCCTTGCCCGACCCGAGCCGGTGATGCGGATGATCGTGCTGCCTCTCCTGTTGCTCGCTCCCGTGGCCGTGGCGCTGGGCTTCGGCTTCAAGAGCGAGCTGCTCACGCTGGCGCTGATCTACGGGGCGGCATTCGTCGCCTCGCGCCTGCTGATGTGGGTGAAACGTCCGCGTTTCCAGCGCATCGCGCGTGAGGTCGGCCTGAAGGTGGTGTGAGCTCCGCTCAGTGAGAGAGAAAGAGCGAGGCGTTGCCGGCCTCGATCATCGTCTTCGTGAAATTCCCCACGAAGAGATCGCGGATGGCGTTGCGGGATTGCATGCCGAGCACGACGAGGTCGGCTCCGGGATCGGCGAGGAGTCTCTCGAAGGCGGGGCCGACGGCTTCCGGCGCGGCTTCCCGACCGACCTTGGTGAAGCCGTGGTCGCGCAGGTAGAGCTCCGCGTTGCCGAGGAGGAAATCACCGTGCTCGGGCGTTTTTTCCGCCGCGACGATGATGATCTCCGGATCGTAGGGCAGGGCGAGGGGGATGAAATCATGCATGGCCCGGGCCGCTCCGGAGCTTCCGTCGAAGGCGATGAGGACGCGCTCGAGTTTTTTCATGCCGGTGGCGGGGACGGCGAGCACGGGGGTGGAGGTGTGGTCGAGGAGGCGGTGGAGGGATTCGCCTTTGGCCCCGCGGGTTTCAAAGTGGAAGGAAGTCTCGAGACCAACGACGACGAGATCGTGGAAGATGGACGAGGACATCAGCTTTTCGGCGGGGATGCCCTCGTATTCGGTCTCGCGGTGTTCCACACCGGCTTTCTGGCAGATGTCGGAGGCCCGTTCGAGGCATTCGTGGAGGATGTGGTCGGCGTGGGCGATCTTTTTCTGCATCTCATCGACCATGAGCGGGTAGTAGGGGCCGATCGCGGGAATGAGACTGGCGCGGATCTCGTCGGAGTCGAGCACGGCGACGGAGGAGATCGCGGAGTGGTGCGTCTTGGCGAGGAAGCACGCCGTCTCGAGGGCGGCATCGGCGAAGACGGAGGGATCGAGCGGGACGAGGATACGGCGTAGGGCGGTCTTCATGGGACTCAAGATGGCACAAATTCGGGGATTTTCTCTAGGCATCTCTTGTCCTTCACCGTGCAAGGCTTGTGTTGCGGGCCTCCGGGGGTTGCCGAGGCGTGCCTGAAGGTCGATGATAGGACGCGGATCGCCGCATGGATCAAGTGGAAGAAGTCGAAGCATTGCGCGCTCGGGTGCGCGAACTGGAGGCGCGCCTCGCGGAGAGCGGGGGGCGTGATCCGTTCCGCCGTGTCGTCGAATCGGCTCCCTACGGGATGGTGGTATCGGACGCGGACGGGCGCGTCGTGATGGTGAACCCGCAGGCAATGGAGATGTTCGGATACGGGATGGAGGAGTTTCTCACCCTGAGAATCGAGGATCTCGTGCCGCCCCGGTTCCGCGGAGGACACGACGGTTTGCGGCGCGCGTTCCAAGGGCACCCCGAGACGCGCCCGATGGGGGCGGGACGGGATCTTTACGCCTGCCGCCGCGAGGGGAGCGAGTTTCCGGTCGAAATCGCGCTGACGCCCCTGGATCTCGGAGGAGGGTCGCTCGTGCTGAGTTCCATCATCGACATCACGAGGCGGAAGCGCGACGAGGAGGAACTGCTCCGCTACGCCACCAAACTCGAGCGCAGCAACGCGGAGTTGGAGAGTTTCGCCTCGATCGCCTCGCACGATCTGCAGGAGCCGCTCCGCAAGATCCGCATGATGGGCGAGCGGCTCGCCACGATCTGTGAAGCGGATCTCGGCGACCAGGGGCGCGATTACCTGGGCAGGATGATCCGGGCGGGCGACAACATGCACCGGCTCATCCGCGACCTGCTCGCGTTCTCCCGGGTGGGGATGCGGGCGGAGGGATTCCGCCACGTGAACCTGATCGAACCGGTGCGGGACGTCCTCTCGACCTTCGATCTCGTGATCGAGGAGACCGGCGCCGCGGTGGTGGTGGGGGAACTGCCTTCGGCCGAAGTCGATGAGTCGCAGGTGCGGCAGCTTCTCCAGAACCTGATCGGCAACGCGCTGAAATTCCGCCGCGACGATGAGGCGCCCCGCGTCGAGATCGCGGGCGGGATCCTCGCCACGGAGGCCGGCGAATTCGTCCGCATCGAGGTGCGGGACAACGGGATCGGCTTCGACGAGCAGTATCACGACCGCATTTTCCAGATCTTCCAACGGCTCCACGGCAAGACCGACTTCGCGGGCACCGGCATCGGCCTCGCGATCTGCAAGAAAATCGTGGATCGCCACGACGGCCGCATTCAGGCGCGCAGCCGGCCCGGCGAGGGAGCCACCTTCATCGTGGATTTGCCACGTCGCCGGAAACCCACTAACGAAAGACCATCCAAAGAACCATGACAAGGGAATGCATTCTCATGATGGCCGACGATGACGCGGACGACCGCGAGTTCGTGCGGGAGGCTTTCGAGAAGAGCGGATTCCACGGCGAGTTCCGTTATGTGGAGGATGGCGGTGCCTTGGTCGATTATCTGCTGCGGGCGAAGGACGTGCCGCGCGACCTGGCCTGTCCGATGCCCGATCTCATCCTCCTCGATCTGAACATGCCCCGCGTCGACGGCTACGAAGCCTTGAAGCGGATCAAGTCCGACGAGGGCCTGCGCCGCATTCCCATCGTCGTGCTCAGCACCTCGGATTCGGAGTCCGACATCCAGAGGACCTATGACCAGGGAGTGAATTCCTTCATCACGAAACCCTCGGGTTTCGGCGA
>JALRFZ010000438.1 GCA_023253615.1 Verrucomicrobiales bacterium
TCACGACCACGGAATCGCCGGCCCCCTCCAATTCCCCGCCGTCAAGCGTGAACTCATCAAACTCTGTCGGCGCATCGGCCCATTCATTCGCCTCAACGCCGTGCAGTACCGTGCTGTACCAGCAAGGCGAAATGAGTTGGAATTTGACCGATACGGGGAGGTGGTAGGCGTTGCCCGCCCGCCTGACTGTCCCTTCTGAAACGCTGACACACCGGGCGATTGCCCAATGGTCAAGACCCATGCTGTACACCTCGCTGTCACGCCGTCGCCATAACCGGGATCGCTGCCTGACCAATGTGCGCAACGGGTAGTAGGCAGCATGTAGCCCGTCCCTGGTATCGGCAACCAAAACGCCCTTGCGTGTGACTTCCTGCGGGTTGCCCGGCGTGCGCCCGCTCCCCCAACCGTCAACCACGTTTCCGCCGATGGCCTGGAACAAAGCCAGCGCCGCCTGGACAGTCTGGATTTCGTCTTCCGGGTCATAGATGGTTGACAGGTTGGCATTGCTCAAATCACTGTTGGGCTGTGTGTCGCCAAAGTGGGTATAGTAGTAGCTCACGAGTAGCCTCTTGCCCGTGCGTAGGCCGGGATGCCGCCGAACATCGTCTACCTGATTTCCGACGACCACGCCTGGACCGACTACGGGTTCATGGGACATCCGATCGTGGAGACGCCGCACCTCGACAAACTCGCCTCCCGCAGCGCGCTCTTCTCCCGCGGCTACGTGCCGACCGCCCTGTGTCGTCCCGCTCTCGCGACCTTTGCCAACGGTCTTTACGCCCACCAGCATGGCGTGACGGGGAATGATCCGTCGCCGATCGAGGGTCCTGCCGCGGACAAGGGCAAGGAAAAAGGCAAGGCGAAGGGCAAAGGCAAAGGCCAGCCCGAGTCCCCCGAATACGCCGCGCTTCGCGAGAAGCTCATCGCGAAGATGGACGGGCCGCCGACGATCATGGACCTGCTCGGCGAGAAGGGATACGTCAGCCACCAATCCGGCAAATGGTGGGAAGGCACTCCGGCTCGCGGCGGTTTCACCGAGGGCATGACCCGCGGCTTCCCGAATCCCGGCGGCCGCCACGGCGATGAGGGCCTCAAAATCGGCCGTGAAGGCATGGAGCCGATCTTCGATTTCATCGACCGGTCCGTCGCGGCGGAGAAGCCCTTCTTTGTCTGGTATTTCCCCTTCATGCCGCACACACCGCACACCCCGCCGCAGCGGCTCTTCGACAAGTACAAGGCCAAGGGCGTCGAGTCCGACCACATCGCCCGCTATTACGCGATGATCGAGTGGTTCGACGAGACCGTCGGACAGCTCCTCGACAAGCTCGAGGAGAAGGGCCTCACCGAAAAGACGCTGATCGTCTATTCCTCGGACAACGGCTGGATCCAGGATCCGAACGGCCAGGGCTACGCGCCGAAGTCGAAGCAATCCGCCAACGAAGGCGGCACCCGCCAGCCGCTGCTCTTTTCCTGGCCAGGCACGATCGTGCCGGGCGATCGCGAGGAGCAGCTCTGCTCCACCGTCGACTTCGTGCCGACCTGCCTTGCCGCCGCAGGTGCGTCGATTCCTGAAAATCTGCCAGGCTACAACCTTCTCCCCATCCTGAAATCGGGTGAGCCGACGCCACGCAAAGACGTCTTTGGAGAGACCTTCGCCCACGATGTCGCCGACCTCGACGATCCCGAGGCGACCTTGCTTTACCGCTGGGTCATCGACGGGAAATGGAAGCTGCTGCTCACCTACGACGGCAAGCTCGACCGCTACGCGAGTTCGCATCCGCGCACCGAGAAGCGCCCCCAGCTTTACGACCTGCTCGCCGATCCTCACGAAAACACCAATCTCGCGGCACAACATCCCGAGGTCGTCGCCCGTCTCGCCGCCCGTCTCCAGGAATGGTGGCCGGTATCGAAGCGCCAGGTGCTGACGGAGTGGACCGATGCCCCGGGGGTGTGGAAGTGACACGGCGCACCCGTTTTCGTTCCTTTTGGATCCGATGAAAAACGTCGTCTTCTCCGCTCTGGTGGTTTTGTCAGGGGCCGTC
>JALRFZ010000615.1 GCA_023253615.1 Verrucomicrobiales bacterium
GAGGCCCTCGGTGAGGATCTCGTCGAGGGAAAGGGATTCCCTGCCACGCCAGAAACGGGTGGCCGCGTCGAAGGTGAGCTTTTCGTCTTCCACTTTCGCGGGTCCGCCCTGTTTCGGCTCGCGGGAGGCCATGAAAAAACCCTCGCGGTTTTTGATCTCCACTTCCTTCAGCTTCCAGACCAAGCCCTCGCGGAGGCAATGACTCGGTTCGTCCTCTAGCAGGAGGACGTGGTTTTCGGCGGGAGCAACGCCTTTCCCGCTGTAGCCGGCGGTCTTCTCGCGATTGTCCACCGGCAGCACAGGAACGGAGGAGGTCAACGGATCCGGCGGCAGATAGGCGCGGACATGCAGCACCGTGCCGAGCGGGATGTCCCGCAGGTCCGCCGGCGATCCCTGGTAGCGCACGATGCCATACGGCAACATCGCAAAGGGATGCGGGGGGTTGCGGAAAAAGGTGCCCTCGCCCTGCACGCGCAGGCTGCCGCGGCGATTCGCGTGATCCACGAAGACGAGCTCTCCCCGGTAGGAGTATGCCTTCTCCAAGGGCGGAAACGTTCCAGCCACCGGACGGAAGAGCTCGGGCCTCGGCTCATCGGCGGTCACCGGAGTCAAGCAGGATGAGGCGGCGGCAAACAGCACCGCGGACAAACCCAGGAAACGAGGAAACGAGATCACAAAATTCATGGCGCGGGGAATCAATATTTCGGGAAAATGTCGGGGGTGGGAAAACGTTCCTCCACCTGAGAGCCGCCACTGCCGATGGTCTCCTCCCGCGGCAGGTGCAGATCCGGCCAACTCGCGGGACGTACGCGGATGATCCTGGTGGGCCGAATGCCTTCGGTGATGAGATCCGTCTCGAAGCGGATCCGGATGCCGCTGCTACCGAAAGGCGCGGCATCGGTCGATCGGGTGACTTCGATGAGCTTGCCCCGCGCCGCCATCTGGGTGGGGCCGGCGGTGCCGCCCTCGGTGTGCTTCAAGGTGTTTTCCACACCATTCATCCAAGCGGAGATCCCGTTTTGAAAATCGGCGTAGACACTTTCGTCCATGCCTCCGAAGAGGGTCGCGGTGACGGTGGCATGACCGAACTGCCCGTATTCGACCGCGTCGATCCATCCCGGCACCCAGCGCGCGCGGACGAAGGCCTTGTGGACTTCCACTTGGGCATTTGTGGCATTCCCCATCGCTTCATCATCGAGCCAGAGATCCGAAATGTGGAAGCGGGTAAAGACCCCGCCCGGAGTGGGCTTCCAGGTGATGCCGAGTTGCACGGACTGACCGTCGAGAGACTTTTTCCCGTCGGACGGCCAGGTGCCTTCAGCGATCAGATCCTCGATCCGGAGACATTCCCTCCCGCGCCAGACGCGCGTAGCGGCATCGAAGGTCAACGGCTCGCTGGCAGCCGGGTCCCCTCCCTCGGCCTTCGACACGCGACCTGCGGTGAGAGTGCCTTCACTACCCCGGATTTCCACCTCCCCGAGTTTCCAGATGAGCCCCTCGCGCAAGCAATGACTCGGCTCGTCCTCGAGGAGGATCACGTGATTCTCGGCGGGAAAAATGCCGACACCGCGATAGTGGTTTGCATCGATGTCCTTGTTGTTGACGGGCAACACCGGCACGGCCGAAGTCTTCGGATCGGGCGGGAGAAAGGCACGGACATGCATCACCGTGCCGAGCGGGATATCCCGCAGATCCGCCGGAGCTCCGTGATAGCGAACCTCGGCATAGGGCAGCAAGGCGAAAGGGTGCGGATCGTTCCGGCGGAAAACTCCCGATCCTTGCACCCGGATGCTCCCACGGCGATTCGCATGATCGACAAAGACGAGCTCGCCACGATAGCTGTGCGCCTTTTCCATCGGAGGAAATCGACCCGCCTCGGGACGGAACGGTTCGCCGCCCTTCTCTTCTCCGGCACGACCCGGGAGCAGGCCGATCCCCCCTGTCAGAACCAGCCAGGTGAGCGGCGCGAGAAGCCGGGATCGCAATACAAGGAACGTCATGGCCGGCGGATCAATATCGGGGGAAGATGGCGGGAGTGGGGAACCGGTCCTCGTGATTGAATGTCCCGTCGCCGAGGTATTCCTCGCGCGGCAAATGGACATCCGGCCAAGCTGACGGACGGATGCGGACGATGCGCCCGGGCCGGATGCCCTCGATGATGAGATCCGTCTCGAAGCGGACCTGAATGCCGCTGCTGCCAAAGGGGATTTTGCCTGTTTCCTTTGCGACATCCACGATCTTCCCACCAGAGGCAAGGTGAGCCGGGCCGTAGTGGCCGCCACCGTGCTTCAGGGTGTTCTCCGCTCCGTTCATCGCTGCCGCGATCCCCTTCTGGAAGTCGATGTAGAGACTTTCATCCATCCCGCCAAAGAGGGTCGCGGTGACGGTGGCGCGTCCGAATTCTCCATACTCCACGCCATCGACCCATCCAGGCATCCATCGACTGCGGATGAAGGATATGTGGGTCTCCGTCTGCTGCCGCGAGGATCGCTGGAACGCCTCATCATCGAGCCAGAGATCCGAAACATGAAAGCGGGTGAAAACGCCATCCGGTGTCGGTTTCCAACTGAGACCCAGTCGGACGACGCGGGACTCCAGCGATCGTTTTCCCTCCGCAGGCCAGAGACCTTCGGCGATCAGATGTCCGATCCGGAGGCATTCACGACCGCGCCAGACGCGCGTGGCGGCATCGAAAGTCATCGTCTCGGCCTCAACACCACCATCCGCCGCCTGCTCCGGCTCCCGGACCGCCACCAGAGTGCCCTCGCGCCCTTTGACCTCGACCTCCTTCAGCTTCCAGACCACCCCCTCGCGCAGACAATGACTCGGCTCATCCTCGAGGAGCATGACGTGATTCTCGGCGGGCGCGACGCCCTTGCCACTGTAGCCAGAGGTCTTTTCACGGTGGTCCACCGGCAACACCGGCACGGCCGAGGTCTTCGGATCGGGCGGGAGAAAGGCGCGGATATGCAGCACCGTCCCCAGCGGGATATCCCTCAGATCCGCAGGAGCTCCGCGGTAACGAACGATGGCATAAGGCAACAACGCGAACGGACTCGGAGCGTTCATCCGGAATTTCCCCTCCCCTGCGACCCGCACGCTGCCGCGACGATTCGCGTGGTCTACGAAGACGAGTTCCCCCCGACAGGAGTGCGCCTGATCCAAGGGGGGGAATTTACCCGGCTCGGGACGAAACGGCACTCCGTCCGACCCATGTGCGAAGAGAGCGAAACCCAAGCAACCTCCCAGCCAGAGGGCGTATGGCGGTGACTTACGAAAGAAGAATCGTCCGGCTGAAATCATTCCAAATAGCCCTCCGCCTACGAAACTCCCTCCTGCTGATGCGTCCTTCTCACAAGGCCACCACCTGATTGCTGTCGCCGAATTGATCGGTCTCCACCCCCATGCGCCGGGCCATGAGGAGGAGCAGATTGCTCATGCGGGCCTCGGTGTTCACGGGGCGGCTGCAGAGCTGGTAATGCGCGGTGGTGAGGCCGCCATCCGGGGCGAGCGAGTAGCCTTCGAATCCCTTGGCCTCCTGGTTGAAATCGAGGTGGCTGCCATGCTTCAGGCCGAGTTCGGAGCCGCCGGCGAGGACGAGCGGGAGATTCGCATTGCCGTGGCTGTGTCCGTAGCACATGCCGCTGCCAAAAAGGGCCATCGTCGTGCCCAGGAGCGGACTGCCGTTGAGATCCTTCGTCTCCGAAAGACGGTCGAGGAAGTAGGCGAACTGCTCGATGGCAAAAGTGTCGTAGTTCGTCAGCTTTTCCATGTAGCCCGCGTCGCCCCCGTGATGGCTGAGCTGGTGACGGGATTCGGTGATGCCGATCTCGGGAATGGAGAAAGCGTCCCCTTCTCCACCGAGGCTGAAGGTGGCCACGCGGGTCACATCCGTCTGGAAGGCGAGCACCATGAGATCGTAGACGGTGCGGAAATAGTCGCCCGCCATCGCGGCGTTGATGTCGCGGTCGGTGCGTTTCCGGTCCGCTTCGGAGATCTCCGGCAGCGGCGTGTCCAGCCACGTGTCGGCGCGGCGGGTGCGGATCTCCGCCTCCCGCACGGAGGTGAGGTATTGCTCCATGCGTCCCTTGTCCTCGGCCCCCATCTTCTTCTCGAGCTGGCGGACTTCCGCGAGATTCGCATCGAGCACGCTGCCCTTGCGGCGCAAGGCGCGGCGCTGGGCCTCTTTTCCACCTTTGGGTTCTTCGAAGAGCGAGGCGAAAATCTCGCTGCAGCGCCGCAGCGCGGGCAACTGCACGCCGTCGGCGGTCCAGGCCAGCGAACCCTGCGTCAGCGCCACCTCCATCGAGGGATATCGCGTATGGGGCGCGGTGATCTCCGCCATTTTCTGATCGACCGAGATCGTGTTGCGGTCCGTGGGGCCGATCTTGCCGCCGGTGAGCCAGATGTTGATGCAGTTGTGATGATGACCAAGCGCCCCCGGATGATGGAGACCGCTGATCGGAGTGATCGATTCGCGATGTTTTTCCAGAGGTTTGAGAGAACGGGAAAACTCGTAGTCCCTGCCCGGTTTGAGGATCTGGTAGTTCAGCGAATGGACACCGTTCGCAAGATAGATGAAGGCACTCCGCTTCGGCGAAGCCGTGGCCTTCCCGGAGGCCCGCAAGGGCACCATGCATTCCAGCAAGGGCAGCGAGACAAAACCGCCGAGAGCCCGGAGGGCATGTCGACGGTCGATCAACCAGGATTGGGAGAGGTAGGTGGGCATGGGGCGCGGTGGAGTGGTGGAGTGGTGGAGTGGTGGAATCAATCGATCACTGCAGTCAAAAAGAGATTCAAGTCATGTAACACAGCTGGATCGACGGACGAATTCGCGGAGTCCTCTTTGACGACGAGGGTATCGGTCCAATCGTTGTCATCCCGTTTTCTTTCCAGCGCTTCGACGAGCTTCAGCAGACGATTCTCCAAACGAAAGATCAGAACGTCGAGCTGCTCGAAGGATTCCCGATCGATTTGATCGTTCTTCGCGTAGGCGATGAACCCCGAGAGGGTCTCACCCAAAGATCCAAGAGCGAAATTGAGGTGTTGAAGGTATTCACGGACGGAGCGGCGGCAATATCCCTCCGCGATGTTTCGATGCACGGAATCACTGGATGACAGGGATTGAGACGCCAATTTCTTCCACTCAAACGGCCATCCGCGAACCGCCCGCAGAGCGAGACCATACAGTTCGATGGCATCCTCCCAGACGCGCAACTGCTGGTATCCACGGTTCTTGTTTCGTCGCTCCACGCCCATCTTTCGTTACTCCATTACTCCATTACTCCGCGCCCCCCCCCCTTCACCGTTTCCGCACCAGTTCCGACATCGCCACGGCCCGGACGATGTCTTTCACCCGGTAGCCGCCTTCTTTCGCACGGGCGGCGATGGCGCTGATGTCGTCTTCGTCGTCGTAGGTCAGGACCCGGCGGAGGGCGTAGGTGCAAAGGTGTTCGATGAAGGCGCGGGCGACCTGGTCGCGGTCTTCGAGAAGGAGCCGTTTGAAATCCGCGGCATCTTTGAACGGACGTCCATCGGGCAGCACGCCGGAGGCATCGACGGGTGGATCCGCGCCTTTGCCCGACTCGACCCGCTCGTGCGTGCGCCACCGGCCGATCGCGTCGTAGTTGTCCCACGCCAGACCGAGGGGATCGATGCGCGCGTGGCAGGCGGCACAGTTGGCGTTCCGGGCGTGGACCGAAAGCCGGTCGCGGATCGTCACCTTGTCACCCTCCGGCGGGATCGGCTCGATGGGATCGACATTCGCCGGGGGCGGCGGCGGCGTTTTTCCGAGCACCACCTCGCTGAGCCAGACGCCGCGATGCACCGGGCGATGACGCGTGCCATCCGAGGTGAGCCCCAGGACCGCGCCCATCGTGAGCAGACCGCCGCGGCGATCCCCGGGCTTCAGCGAGACCCGTTCGAATCCGCCCGACTTCGGTGCCGGAATTCCGTAAAATTCCGAGAGCCGCGCGTTCGCCACCGTCCAGTCGGAGTCGATGAAGCCGTCGATCGGCAGATTCCGGCTGAACATCTCCCGGAAAAACTCGACCGGCTCGTGACGCATGCTCGTCTGCAGCCAGTCATCGTAGCTCGGGTAGAGCTTCCGGTCGGGCGGGAACATGCCCACCTTGTGCAGTTGCAGCCACTGTCTCGCGAAGTCATCGATGAGACGCCGGGCTTTTTCATCCGCGAGCATGCGATCGACTTCCTTGGCCAATCCTTCACCCGACAGGGCACCGCCCTTCGCCGATGCGAAGAGCGCCTCATCCGGCATCGAACTCCAGAGAAAATAGGAGAGACGGGTGGCGAGTTCCCAGTCGGTCAGATGTTCCCGCACGGTGGGCTCCCCCTCTACGAGGTAGATGAAATGACGAGACGTCAGCACCCCCTGCAGGGCGACACGGTAGGCATCGGCCGGCTTCTCGCCAGCCTCGATTTCCTCCCGGTAGGATCGGAGATATTCCTCCAGCTCCCCGAGCTTCACTCCGCGCCGCCAGGCGCGCTCGGCGAAGCGTCGCAGATGCTCCGCCACCACCTCCGGCGTCGCGTCGTCGGGCGGCATCACGCCCTCACGCTCCGCCAATTCGGCCTCCGAGACGAGAGGTCCCTCCCACTCGATCCAATCGAGCAGTACGGTGGAGAAAAGGCCGTTGCCCTTGTCGTCGAACATCTG
>JALRFZ010000447.1 GCA_023253615.1 Verrucomicrobiales bacterium
ACGCCGAAAATCACCGCGATGACGTGGCAGATGCTCCCGGCCATCACGAAGAGGTGCCAGATGAAGTGGCCGAAACGCAGGTTGGGCTTCAGATAAAAGTAGACCCCGCCGGTATAGCAGAGTCCGCCCGCGACGAGCCAGACCATGCCCACGGTGTTGACCGATTCGATGAGCGGCTTGATCGCCACGCAGATCATCCAGCCCATGAGGATGTAGAGAACGGTGCCCAGTTTGTTGAAACGGGGCAGCAGGATCGTTTTCAACACCACCCCGCCGAGGGCGAGTCCCCATACCGCGGCGAGGAGCGACCAACCCCATGGCCCGCGCAGATTCACGAGGAGCCAGGGCGTGTAACTGCCCGCGATGAGCACGAAGATAAGGGCGTGGTCGAGAATTTGGAAAAGGCGCTTTTTCCCGTGTGAGGTCACGTAGTGGTAGAAGGCAGAGGCACCGTAGAGGAGGACGAGGCTGCCGCCGAAAACGGAAACTCCGGCAACATGCCAGGCCGAAAGCGGGAGGGCGAGATGCACCATGATCGCCAGACCGATCACGCTGAGCACCGCCCCGATCGCGTGGCTGATCGTGTTGGCCACTTCCTCGGCGTGACTTTCGCAAAGAACGCTGCGTTCTTTCATACTCCCATCATCGCAGGAATCCGGAGATTCGCGAAGAAAAAATCGCGGGTGGCGGGCGCGTTGAAAGCCGCGTTCCGTGCGGGCAAAGCAGTCCCGCGCTTCAGCGCGAACGACGGACGATCGGCCAGGATTCGGACGATCGCTCTACAAGGCGCCTTCTGCGCGCTGAAGCGCTCGACTACTTTTGCGTGATCGCCCTGCGAACGGAGTTTCGGATTTCGGCCGGGGACAGGTTATTTCGGCCGGGGACAGGTTGATTCGGCCGGGGACAGGTTGTTTCGGCCGGGGGCAGGTTGTTTCAGCCGATTTCAGCCGAGCGACCCGCCAGGATTCGCACGATCGCCCAGCCTTTCGCGTTCCGCGCGCTGAAGCGCGTGCCTAGTTTTGCGTGATCGCTCTGCGAACGGACTTTCGGGCGGAAAACGTAGTCCAGCGCTTCAGCGCGAACGACGAGCGATCGGCCTGGATTCGCACGTCCGCCCTGCATCCAACGTTCCGCGCGCTGAAGCGCTCGATTACTTTGCCCGCTGAAGCGCTCGAATACCTTCGCACGCGCGCTGCCTCTTACCTCTCCCGCGCCAGGGCGATCAGGATCGCCTTTTGCGCGTGGAGGCGGTTTTCGGCCTGCTGGAAGATCTCATCGGCGCGCTCTTCGAAGAGCGTCCCGCAGATTTCCTTGTCGCGGTAGGCGGGCAGGCAGTGCTGCACGATCGCCCCGGGATTCGCAAGTTTCACAAGTCCTCCGTGAATCTGGAAGGGCGCGAGGATTTTCAAACGCTCCTCCGCCTCGGCCTCGCGGCCCATGCTGACCCAGGTATCAGTGTAGAGCACATCGGCTCCGGTCGCGGCGGCCTCGACGTCTTCGGTCAAGGTCACGGGAGCCTCCCCGAGTCGTGCCATGAAGGCGTCGTCGGGCTGGAAGGCCTTCGGCGCGGCGATGACGAGTTCGAAGCCAAGCCGCTTCGCCGCCCAAGCCCACGAGCGGCCCATGTTGCAATCGCCGTCGCCGAAAAAGACGACCTTCTTGCCGTCCCATCCGCCGAGCCGTTCGCGGATCGTGAGCAAGTCCGCAAGGATCTGGCAGGGATGCTCCTCGTCGGTGAGGGCGTTGATCGTCGGGATCTTGCCGTAATCCGCGAAATCGACGACGTCCTGCTGCGCGTAGGTCCGGATGATCGCGCCGTGGACCATGCGACCGAGGACGCGGGCGGTGTCCTTGATCGGCTCGCCGCGGCCGAGCTGGATATCGTTCGCGTTGAGGAAAAGCGGACGGGCCCCGAGTTCGGTGAGGCCGACTTCAAAACTCACGCGCGTCCGCGTCGACGACTTCGTGAAAATCATCGCCCAGGTCTCACCCTTGAGTTCGGTCGTGATGGACCCGCGCGAGCGCTGCGCCTTCAGCTCGAGAGCGTGGTCGACAAGGGCGGTGATTTCGCCCGCGGTGAGCGGTTCGATACCGAGGAGATGTTTCATGGCAGGGACTCAACAGGGTTCAATCAACGACCCGACAGGGTCGAAAGCACGTCGTGGAAGAGCGCGAGGGCCTCGTCGACCTCCGCGTCCGTCACATTCAAAGGCGGCAGCCAACGCACCACGGTTTCCCCTGCCGGTACGGTCAAAAGCCCCGCATCGCGCGCGGCGTTCACCACAAAAATTGACGGTGTCTTGCCCGACTCGGCAAAACCGGCGACGGAACCCATCGCCTCCGTATCGAGGACGAAGCCCAGCATCAGGCCCACCCCCCGCAGCTCGCTCAGGATCGCAAAATCCCACTTCGCGACGGCGTCGCGGATGCGCGACTCCTGCCGCTTCACGTTCGCGAGAACGCCGGCCTTTTCGATCTCGCCGAGCACGGCAAGGGCCACGGCGCAGGCGAGCGGCGTGCCGCCGAAGGTCGAGCCGTGCGTGCCGGGACCGAGCGCCGCGGCGTGTTCATCGGCGACCCAGAAAGAGCCCATCGGAAATCCTCCGGCGAATCCCTTTGCCCAGCTCACCGCATCGGGCTCGACTGCTACGCCGCTTCCTTCGAGGACGGTGCGCCATCCGCACCAGTCGCCGGTCCGGCCCGCGCCGCACTGCACCTCGTCGAACATGAGGAGCAGGTCGAATTCATCACGTAGCTTCGCGGCTTCGGCGAAGAATTCGGGAGTCGCGGTGTGGATGCCGCCTTCGCCCTGCACCGGTTCGAACAAGATCGCGGCGGTCGTTTCATTCACCGCCTCGCGCAAGGTCTGCGGATCGTTGAAGGGCACGTGGAGGAAGCCGGGGAGGAGCGGATCGAAGCCGACCTTCACCTTTTCCTGACCCGTCGCAGCGATGCCGCCGAGGGTCCGGCCGTGGAAGGATTGTTTGCAGGTGATGACGACGTTCTTGTTCGTCCCCGCGCCGTATTTTTCCCAGGCGCGTTTCCGCGCGAGCTTGATGAGCCCGTCGTTGGCCTCGGCGCCGCTGTTGCAGAAGAAGACCTTGCCGGGTCGCTCCATCATCGTCTCGACGACAAAACGGGCGAGCCTCGCCTGCTCGCGCACCCAGTAGAGATTCGAGCAATGGATCAGCTTCGCCCCCTGCGTCGCGAGCGCGTCGACCATCACCTTGGGGCTGTGCCCGAGCGCACAGACCGCGACGCCACTGGAGAAATCGAGGTAACGGCGTCCCTCCTCGGACCAGAGCCAGACGCCCTCGCCGCGGTCGAAGGCGATGGGAAAACGTCCGTAGTTGCCGAGCACGTAGTCGTGCATGAGCTGCCCGGTGGAAAGCGACGCGTCGTCCTCCGCGGCGGCGGAGGCGGGAATGGAGGAGGGATCGCTCATTTGACGATTTCGGTGCCGATCCCTTCGGTGGTGAAGATCTCGAGGAGGAGCGAATGCGGGATGCGGCCGTCGATCATGTGGACCTTGCCGACGCCGGCATGGAGCGCCTCGACCGAGGACCGCACCTTCGGGATCATGCCGCCGCTGATCGTGCCATCGGCGATGAGCCCCTCGACCTCGTCGGCCTTGAGTGAATGGATGAGGGTGCTCTCGTCCTTCGGATCCTTCATCAGACCGAGGACGTCGCTGAGATAGACGAGTTTCGTCGCCTTCAGCTCCGCGGCGAGGGCGCTCGCGGCGAGGTCGGCGTTGACGTTGAGACTGAGGAGCGTGCCCTTCTCCGAGGCGATCGGCGAAACGACCGGCACGATCTCCGTCGAGATCGCGGCGTGTATTTTCGAGAGCTCGAAGCCGACGACACGGCCGACGCGACCGAGCGAGACCTCGCGTCCTTCATCCTGCGACCAGCCGGAGATGCGTTCGCCGATGAAGGCCTCGTTCCCCGGTACGCCGAGAGCGCGGCCGCCGAATCCTTCGATCCCCTTCACCAGGCCGGGATTGATCTCGCGGCTGAGGGTGCGCTCGACAAGGTCCATCGCCTCGTCGGAGGTGACGCGGAGACCGCCGACGAACTCGGCGTCGAGTCCGGCCTCCTTCATCGCCGCGGAGATCGCCTTGCCGCCGCCATGCACGAGCACGGGGTTGATCCCCGCCACTTCCATGAAGACGACGTCGCGGAGGAGGCGCTTCACCAACTCCGGATCGTCCATGGCACTGCCGCCGACCTTGATGAGAAAGGTATGACCGCGGAACTGCTGCAAGTAGGGCAAGGCCTCGACGAGGACGGCGGCTTTCTCGATCTGCTGCTGAAAAGGGGTGCCCATGGGACGGGGGAAAAACGGAAGCGGGAAAGATCGTCGGATTTTCCCCGGGGGCAAGAAGAGATTCGGTCACGCGCGAGGTGCGTCAGGGCTTACGCAAGGAACGGAAAAGCCGATTTTTCCCGCAGATTCATGGAGGCCAGCAGATCACTGGGAGGAAAATCGGCTGGCCTTCCTGAATCTGCTGGAGAAACG
>JALRFZ010000481.1 GCA_023253615.1 Verrucomicrobiales bacterium
AGCGCGAGCCATTTCGCCTTCGGCAAACAACGCGTCCGCGAGCGTTTCGTGCTGGAGGGCTCGCGTGCCTTCGCCTGCGGTTATGTTTATGCGAATTTGCTGGGCAACGAAGCCGGCCGCATCATCTACGACGGCGGCACGGTGATCGCCTGCGGTGGTGAGTATGTCGCCGAAGGAAAACGTTTTTCGTTCCAGGATCACGTCGTCACCGCCGCGACGATCGATCTGAACCGCACCCGGCTCCAGCGCGCCCGGCAGGTGAGCCATCGTCCGCTCGTCGGAGAAGCGGACGAGCTGACGGTGCGGCGTGGCTTTCTCCCGGAATGGCGCGGCCCCTACACGACACCTCTCAGCGAGGCGAGCGATGCGCCCGACCGCAAGGAGGAGGAATTCACCCGGGCGATGGCGCTGGGGCTTTTCGATTACCTGCGCAAAAGTTACTCGGGCGGTTTCGTCGTGTCGCTCAGCGGCGGGGCGGATTCGGCCGCGGTCTCGGTGCTGGTGAAGCTGATGGTCGATCTCGCGGTCGAGGAACTGGGCGAGGAAGGTTTCCGCAAAAAGCAGGGCCACCTCCGCCTCGAAGGACGTCCGCTCATGGAGCAGATCCTTTCCTGCGTTTATCAGTCGACCCGGAACAGCTCGGAGACAACCCGCCACGCCGCCGAGACCGTCGCCCGCGCCATCGGCGCCGACTACCAGGAATGGGACGTCGATGCGCTCGTGCAGGGCTATCGCAGCATGGTCGAGGCGGGCATCGGACGCGAGCTGGCCTGGGAGACCGACGACATTCCCCTGCAGAACATCCAGGCCCGCGTCCGCGCCCCGGGCGTGTGGATGCTGACGAACCTCCGCAACGCCCTCCTCCTCGCCACGAGCAACCGCTCCGAGGCGGCGGTCGGCTACGCAACGATGGATGGCGATACCTCGGGCGGACTCAGCCCCATCGCCGGGATCGACAAGGCTTTTCTCCGCCATTGGCTCCGCTGGATGGAAACGGAGGGCCTGCCGCCCGCATTGCCTCCCATCCCCGGGCTGCGCGTCATCAACGTGCAGGCACCCACCGCCGAGCTGCGCCCGAGCGAGGAAGGCCAGACCGACGAATCAGACCTGATGCCCTACCCCATCCTCGACGCGATCGAGAAACACGCCATCCGCGACAAGAAGCTGCCCCTGGAGGTGTGGGAGATCATGTGCGAGACGCATCCGGATCATCCGCGGGAATCGCTGCGTGCCTGGGTCATCAAGTTTTTCCGGCTCTGGAGCCGCAACCAATGGAAGCGCGAGCGCTACGCCCCCTGTTTCCACGTCGACGACAAAAATCTCGATCCGAAGACCTGGTGCCGTTTCCCCATTCTCAGCAGCAGCTTCCGCGACGAGATCGCCGAGCTCGAGCGGGCGTGATGACGGCCGCGGGATTTTCTCCGAATCGTTCTTTTTCCATTTACGCCGGGGCCGGGGTCCGCTTAGCTGTCCCTCCCCGCCGCCGGAATGAACGTTCACCATCTCGAGCTTTTCTATTACGTGGCCAAACACGAGGGGATCACCGAGGCCGTCCGCAAGATGCCCTACGGGATCCAGCAGCCCGCCGTGAGCGGCCAGATCTCGGCCCTCGAAAAAAATCTCGGGGTGAAGCTCTTCCAACGCCGCCCCTTCGCCCTGACGCCGGCGGGTGAGGAGCTCTACGACTTCATCCAGCCCTTCTTCTCGCGCATCGAGCAAATCACGGCGCGGCTCCGCGGTGAGGAAAACGCCCACCTCCGGCTCGCCGCCTCGGCGGCCGCGCTGGGGAATCATCTGCCGGAGGTGCTCCAGATGCTCCAGCGCGAGGTCCCGACCCTGCGTCTCACCCTGCGCGAACTGAGCAACCCCGAGCTGGAAATGGCGCTGCGCAAACAGGAGGCGGACGTCGCCCTCGCCGTGCTCCATCGCAAGACCGGGCCCGGCATCGAGACCACGAAGCTGCTCGACCTGCCCCTTGCCCTCGCCGCTCCCGCCGCCTGCAGGCTCGACACCTTCGAGGCCATCCTCGCGAACGCGACCGGCGGCACGCAGCTCCACCCCCTCATCACCCTGCCGAAGAGCGAGCCGGTCGCGCAGCTCTTCCAGCGGGGATTGCTCGCGACCAAACTGAAATGGGAGCCCTCGATGGAAGTCTCCGAGCTCGGCTTGATCCTCCGATACGTCGCGAAGGGCTTCGGTTTCGGCGTCGGCGTCGACATCCCCGGCGTGGCCTGGCCCGAGGGCGTGAAAAAGATCCGCCTGCCCGCGGAGTTCCCTCCCCTCACCCTCGGCGCCCTGCATACCGGCGAATTGAAGCCGGTCGCGCAGCGTTTCCTGCAGCTCGTGCGGGAACAGGCCGGCGTTCTCAAAAAGGCGCTGCGCAAGGGGAATTGAGGCGGACGGGAGGGGAGGTGGTCTGCCAGCCCGCCGTCCTTCACCCCAGCAACGGAGCCTCGCCCGGACGGAAGACCGTGATACCGTGGTTCGAGCTCTTTTCCCGGAGGTATTCCGAGATCCGTCCGTCGATGACACAGCAGCGGCCTTTGCTCCGCGACGAGGTCGCATGCATGAAGCGGCAGTTTTTCCCGTCGCGCACCGCGAGACCGACGTGCGAGGTGTAGCTCGAGTGCCAGTCCGAGACGATGGCGATGACGTCGCCGTCCTGGATCTGCGACTCCACCGCCGCGACGCGCGATTTCGGGATGTAGGTGATGGGCAATTGCGAGATGTTCGCCTCGATCCGCGCGAACTCGGAGAGCATCGCGGGATTGTTCCGCAGGTAGCGGTTGCCCTTCTGGGGCACCTGCATGTAGCGCACCTTGCGGCGGATCGGCACGCCGCCGAGCTCGGGCGTCACGATCTTGCCGAGACCGCGCCGCTCGTTGTCGGCGAAGACCTCCTCGAGGTGATGCATGCGGCTGACATAGGTGCCGTCGCAGACCCCGTTGCGGTAGCGCTCCGTCTCGATGTGGTGCAGCATCGCCTCGCGCGACCACAGGTGCGGCGGGTTCTTGATCATCCGGGCGAAGGCGAGCGAGGCCTCGTAGAAGGTCCAGCAATCGAGCAAGTCGAAATTCACCGAGGGCGACTCGATCTTGTCGTCGATCTCTAGCGTGTAGTTCCCGTAGGGCGTGCCGCAGAGCGCCTTGCCCACCGTGACGGTGCGGGTCGGCAGCGGCAGATCCGCCCAGTTCCCATGACGGGCGCGTTCGCAGAGTTTCGAAAATTTCGCCTCACCCTTGAAGACGACCGGCCAGGGCAGGCGCGGCTGGCGCAGGGTCACGCCCGCGCTTCCCTGATCGGGCACGGTCTTGCACTGGGTGAAGAGCAAGGCCGATCCCGCTCCACCGAGGGCTTGGAGGAAATGACGGCGGGACGATGCGGGGAACTCGGGTCGGGACATGGGCGGAGCGGGAGTTGCGGACAGCGGGAAAGATACCCGGAAGACCGCCGGACTTCAACCGATGGTGCGCCTTCCGCGCGAGCCATCGGCGTCGGGGACTACCGGCTCGAAGACAACCCCGGACACCGCCTTGCGCTCCGCACGACGATGATTTACCCTACCGTGTGGCCACCGAGATCCATCCTGTCTGGCAAAAATTTCCCGGCCTTGTCTGGTCGAACCGGAATGCCGATGATGGAGTCCGCATCCGCGCCGCCCTGACGCGCCCCCGATTCCCGGTGCTTCTGGAACTGGCTCTGGTTTTCGGTTTGGAGCGCCTGAAACACGAATGGGAATTCCTCAGCGCGGACGATGCTCCGGAAATCAGGCGGTCGGAAACCGTCGTCCAGCGGATTCTCAAACACCTGGAGGAGGGCTTTCGTCGTGCTGATTCCGGAAACTGATCTCGTCTGGCGCTATCTCCACCCCCAGGACGATCTGCGAGGTTTCGTATTGATCGGAGGGTCGGGCTTGGCTTTGCAAATCGCGCATCGCCTCAGTGAGGACCTCGATTTTGTCTGGACCGGAATTCATCTGCCCCGTAAACGACTCGATGCCCTGATCCGCAAAGCGGAGAGCGATGGCTTCTCGTTCGTCGAACAAGACGACCCGGCCGCGATGGAGGAATTTGAGATTGCGGGGATGGACCTCCACGATTTCCAACAGGATTATGTCGTGAATGGAAAGGTGAAGGTGACATTCTTCACGGCGGACGCCGCCCTGTCAAAGTTATTGCAGGCAGATCCGGCCGCCCCTTGCAGGATTGCGGACCTCCTGGAAATCTTTGATTCAAAAGCACTCGTCTCCGCATCACGCTCGAAATCGCGGGATTGGTTCGATCTTTATGTCCTCATGCGCGAGCATGGGTTCACGATCCCGGATTACGTCGCCGCATTTGCAAAATGCGGACGCGCAACTTGCTACGAAAACGGCTTGAGCCGCATGTGCACCGGCGTCCCCCAACGCAATGACGAGGGCTTCGAGGAACTGGCCTCGCCGGCGCCGACCCTCGAAGAGATGGCGTCCTATTTCAGGGGGCTGCGCGACCAATACGAGATCGATCGTGCTGCGGCCGCTGGTCGGAAAAAGGGATCGGAGAAGAACTCGGACGAGTAACCCCTCCCCTCACCCGAACATCGCCGCGATCGGCGTGCCCTGATCGGTGAGCGGCACGGGGCGCGAGCCGTCGTAGAGATCCTTGCGCGGATTGATGCCGAGGGCGGCGTGGATGGTGGCGTGGAAGTCGGGCACGGAGACGGGATGCTCGAGGATGTTCTTCGAGAGTTCGTCGGTCACGCCGTAGGCGCCGTGATGTTTCAAACCACCGCCCGCAAGGACGAGGCTGAAGGCGGTGCCCTGGTGGCCGCGTCCGCCGCGTCCATCGTAGGCGGCGGGACGTCCGAACTCGGTGCCGACGGCAATGAGGGTCTTGTCGAGCATCTGTTTCTCCTCGAGATCGATGATGAGGGCGGAGAGGGCGATGTCGAGCTCCTCGATGAGGGCGTGCTGGTTCTGCTGGCCCTCGTTGTGGGTGTCCCAGCCGGTGCCGTTGATGAAGTT
>JALRFZ010000549.1 GCA_023253615.1 Verrucomicrobiales bacterium
CTCGGACGAGAGCTGCGGCAAGTGTTTCCCCTGCCGCCTCGGCAGCACGAGGGGGAAAGAGCTCATCGCCAAGGCCCGCGCCGAGAGCGATTACAAGATCGACCGCGAACTCATCACCGATCTCCTCGACACGATGGAGCAGACGAGTTTGTGCGCGCTGGGTGGCGGCGTGCCCCTGCCGATCAAGAATGCGTTGAGGTATTTTGAAGCGGAGTTGGCGCCGTTTTTTGCCGAACCCGTGTTGATGAATGCGAAACGTTGAGGGAAGCGAAGAGAGGGCGGCCTACGGAATACACAGAAAACACAGAATTATTTCATGATTTTGCCCAGTTTTGATCCCGTTCCCCTTCCGCGTATTGCGTGTGTTTTGCTGCCTTCGGCATCCATCTCGACCACCCCTGATTCCGTGTTTTCTTTGTATTCCGTAGGCCGTTTCTTCTTCGGTCGATTGTAGGCAACCCCTAACCCGCTCGATTGTAGGCCGCCCCCCAACCAAGCGGCGAGACGCCGCTTCTACTTTCAGACCTTTTACCTTTTACTTTTAACCTTTTACCGGCGCTCCGCGCCGCCCCCGCCATGGTCCAAGACCTCACCTCCCTCACCGCTTACATCGACGGAGAGCCGATGCTCTTCGAAGAAGGCGACACCTTGCTGAACTTCATCGACCGCCACCGCGGGCGCGGGCATGTCCCGACGCTGTGTGATGCGCCGCAGCTCGAGCCCTACGGGGCCTGCCGGGTCTGCTCGGTCGAGGTCGCCCTCCAGGCCGATGGTCCGCGCCGGGTCGTCGCTTCCTGCCACACCCCGCTCGCGGCGGGGATGCATGTCTTCACCGAGTCGCCCAAGGTCCGCAACTTGCGCCGCAACATCGTCGAGCTCGTCCTCACCGACCACCCGCTCGACTGCCTCACCTGCGAGGTCAACGGCAACTGCGAACTCCAGACCGTGGCCGCGAAGGTCGGCGTGCGGAAGGTGCGCTACCCCGCCGGAGCCAACCACCTCGACCGCACCAAGGACCTCTCGCATCCCTACCTGACGAGCGACCTTTCCAAGTGCATCAACTGCTCGCGCTGCGTCCGCGCCTGCGACGAGGTGCAGGGCCAGCACGTCCTCTCCATGCACGGCCGCGGTTTCAACGCGCGCATCATCAAGGGGCTCGACCAGAGCTTCATGGACTCCACCTGCGTCTCCTGCGGCGCCTGCTCCCAGGCCTGCCCCACCTCCGCGATCAGCGACGTCTTCCAGTCGAAATCGATCGAGGCGACGAAGAAAACCCGCACCGTCTGCACCTACTGCGGCGTCGGCTGCAATCTCAATGTCGCCACGAAGGGACGCGAGGTCCTCAGCATCCAGGCCCCGGCCGACTCCGAGGTGAACCATTCCCACACCTGCCTCAAGGGCCGCTACGCCTTCCGCTTCGTCAACCACCCCGAGCGCCTCCGCACCCCGCTGATCCGCTACAACGGCCACTTCACCGAGGCGACCTGGGACGAGGCCTACGATTACATCGTCAAGAATCTGACGAGGATCAAGGAAGAGCACGGCGGCGACGCCGTCGCCGGCATCTCCTCGGCCCGCTGCACCAACGAGGAAAACTACCTGATGCAGAAATTCATCCGCGCCGGCTTCGGCACGAACAACATCGACGCCTGCGCCCGCGTCTGCCACAGCCCCACCGCCTGGGGCATGCAGAAGGCCTTCGGCACCGGCGCCGCGACCAACAGCATCGCCGACCTCGAGTTCACGAACTGCATCCTCATCACCGGAGCCAACCCCACCGAGGGCCACCCCGTCACCGGATCGCGCATCAAGCAGCGCGTCCTCAAGGGCGTGCCGCTCATCGTCATCGACCCGCGCGAGATCGAACTCGTCCCCTACGCGAAGCACCACCTCCAGCTCCGCCCCGGCACCAATGTCGCCCTGCTCGACATGTTCGCCTTCTACCTCCTCGACGAGGACCTCCTCGACCGCGACTTCATCACAAAACGCTGCGAGAACTGGGACGAGTTTGAAAAGGGCCTCCGTTCCCTGAATCTCGACGAGCTCGAGTCCATCCACGGCGTGCCGCGCGAGCAGGTCCGCGCCGCCGCCATCGAGTATGGAAAAGCCGACAACGCCATGGCCTTCCACGGACTCGGCGTCACCGAGCACAGCCACGGATCGAAGACCGTCATGACCCTCGCCGACATCGCCATGATGACCGGCAACATCGGCCGTCCCG
>JALRFZ010000583.1 GCA_023253615.1 Verrucomicrobiales bacterium
AGTCGTGGTAACCCTTCTCCCGGGCGATGCGGGCGAATTCCAACGCGCTCTCCACCATGCCCAGCGGCGTGTCGCCGTAGCGGTTCATGATGCGGTCGCTGAGCGAGCCGTGGTTCGTGCCGATGCGCATCGCGGCGCCGCGGGTCTTCGCCTCTTCGACGAGCGGGCCGAATTCCTCCTCGATGCGGGCGAGCTCCTCGGCATACTCATCGTCGGTGTACTCGCGGACCTGGAATTTCTTCTTGTCGGCGTAGTTGCCGGGATTGACGCGGACCTTCTCGACCCACTTCACCGCCTCCATCGCGGCATCGGGTTTGAAGTGGATGTCGGCGACGATGGGCACGTCGCTGCCCCGGGCGCGCACGCCGGCGACGATTTGCTCGAGATTCGCGGCGATCTGGCGGGTCTGGGCGGTGACCCTGACAATCTCACAACCGGCCGCAACGAGATCCATCGTCTCCTTCACGCAATCGTCCGTCTCGCGCGTGTCGCTCGTCAGCATGGACTGCACGCGCACGGGATGCGGACCGCCGAGCGGTACGGTTCCGATCGCGACGGCGCGGGCGGTGCGGCGCGCCAGGCTGAGGGGCGAGGGCGAGTAGCGCCGGCTCATTGCGGTTTCTTTTGAAGGGGCAGGAATTGTTCCGTCGGACCCGCGGGCGCGTCTCCGTCCGGCACCCGGTCGCCGACGTCCTTCAGCGTGACGAAGGCCATGAATCCGAGGAGGAGGAGGACGAAAGCGGTCTGCACGATCTCGAGGAACTTGAAGGGGATGGGACGGCGGCTGACCCACTCGACCGAAGCCATCACGATGTGCCCGCCGTCGAGCACGGGGAAGGGCAGCAGGTTGAGGATGGCGAGGTTCACGTTCAGGAGCACGCTGAACCAGAGGGCGAGACGCCAGCCTTCGCTGTGCTGGAAAAGATCGTAGTAAAGCCCCATGATCCCGACGGGGCCGCTGAGGTGACCGGCTTTCACATCGGACTTCGGCGTGAAGACCGCCTGCAGCGTTTTGACGATCGCGGTGAAGCTGTTCACGACCTGGGTGATGGGATTTTCACGGACGAGCGTGCGGATGCCTTCCTGATCCCAGATCACGCCGATGCGGGGCTTGGTGCCGTCCACCTCGGGGACGCGCGGCGTCACCTTCGTCTCCACGGAGGCTCCTTTGCGCTCATAGACGAGGGTCACTTCCTGGTCGGCCACCCAGGGAAAGGTCGCGACCTGCTCGGGCGAACTCACCTCGGTGCCGTTGATCCTGCGGATGATGTCACCGGTATGGAGTCCCGCGGTCTCGGCGGGACTGTTGGGCAGCACTTTCCCGACGACGGGAGAGACATGCGGAGTGATCCCGATGGTGCGCAGGGCGGGACGACGCGTCAGGTAGGCCCAGGTCTGTTTGAACCAGCCGCCCTCGACCTTCTCCTCCTCGGCCTCGGCCGGACGCTCGACGACGACGGACATCTCCCCGCTGCCGGGACGGATGAAATCGACCTCGATGTTCTGGTTGGGGCTGGAGATGATGGTCCACATGATGGACTTGTCCATGCCCTGGAAACGCACGACCTTCTGCCCGTCGACGTAGGTGATCTGATCGCCGGATTTGAGACCGGCCTTCGCGGCGGGTGAATCCTCGATCACCGAGCCGATCGTGGTGGTGCCTACGGCCTCGGTCACGGGTTTCTTCACCGCCCACACGATCACCGCGAACACGACGGCGAGGAGGAAGCTGAAAAGCGGCCCCGCAAAGGCGACGATGATCTTGTCGAGCGGGGTGATGGGTGGAAGCTGTTTGGCGGGGGCGTCACCCTCGACCTTGCCCTCGATGCCCTCCATCGGGGCCATTTGGGGCAGGGAGACAAATCCACCGGCAGGGATGCTGCCGAGCCCGTACTGCACGCCGTTGTAGGTCTTTTTCCAGATCGGCTTTCCGAACCAGATCTGGAAGCGGTCGATGTAGAGTCCGCGCCAACGCCCGGCGAGGAAGTGGCCCCATTCATGGACGATGATCATGAGGTTGAACATCATCACGACGAGAAACAGGACGCCGATGAAACGAAGGATCGAGAGGAGGACTTCCATGAGGGGGGGGCAGAATGAAATCGAAAAGGCCCCGGGAAGGAGCGGGCGAATATATCACCACGATGGAGCGAGGGCAAAGTCTAGAAAATACGAACTTTATACGGAAACCTGCTTGCGTTTGGATGGATCGCGAAGCAAAAAGCGGTCATGCGAGCCGTCCTCCAGCGCGTCAGCGAAGCTTCCGTCACCGCCGGCGACCGGATCACCGGCGCGACGGGTCCGGGCTTCCTGATTTTGCTTGGTGTCGAGGAGGGTGACGAGGCTGCGGATGTCTTGTGGCTCATCGGAAAGATCCTGCCGATGCGGGTCTTCGAGGACGACGAGGGCAAAATGAACCGATCCATCCTCGATACCGGAGGCGGTGCGCT
>JALRFZ010000709.1 GCA_023253615.1 Verrucomicrobiales bacterium
GGCAGATCTGACATCATGCGGACCACTTCGAGCGAACTCAAAGGTGAGTTGCCCAGGTGTAAAGCTTCATGGTTCCGGCTTCATTGTGGCCGAAGCTGAAGCCCAAAAGCTCGGACTCGGATCCATTGAAGGGATCGAAAAACACATTCGCGGATACCGGAACGGCAAGGACCTAACAAACAGACCTCGGAACGTGAAGCTAATTGACCTTCTTGGTCTCACAGACGCCGAGGCTTCGCAGAAATTTCCAGCATTGTATCAACATGTCCTCACACACGTGAAGCCAGAGCGGGATCAGAACAATCGTGATACATACAAAATCAACTGGTGGATCTTTGGCGAACCACGGCGCGACTTCCGCCCGGCACTTGAGGGGCTCGACCGATACGTCGCGACGGTGGAAACAAGCAAGCACCGCTTCTTTATGTTCCTAGAGCAGGAAATTCTCCCTGACAACATGCTCATCGCGATCGCGAGCGACGATGCTGTGAACCTTGCCATTCTTTCGTCGTCGATTCACGTGACTTGGGCTCTCGCCATGGGCGGCACACTTGAAGACCGCCCCCGCTACAACAAAACGCGCTGCTTCGAAACCTTCCCCTTCCCCGCCCTCGAAGAAGGCCCCTTGAAGTCGCAGCTCCGCGACCTCGGCGAGCGGCTCGACGCGCACCGCAAGCGGCAGCAGGCCCTGCATCCCCACCTCACCCTCACCGGGATCTACAACGTCCTCGAAAAACTCCGCTCTGGCGAAGCCCTCAACGCGAAGGAAAAGCAGATCCACGACGACGGCCTCGTCACCCTCCTCCGCCAGATCCACGACGAAATCGACGCCGCCGTGCTCGAAGCTTACGGCTGGGGTGACCTCCTCACGATCTGGGCGGGTCTCCCCGATCCCGCATGCCGCGAAGCCTTCGAAGAGGAACTCCTCACCCGCCTCGTCGCCCTCAACCACGAACGCGCCGCCGAGGAAAAGCGCGGCCTCGTCCGCTGGCTGCGTCCCGAGTATCAGAATCCCGCAGCCGCCAGTGCCGCGCCGGTCGAAGAGCAGTCCGAGATCGAACTGCAGGAGGCGGGAGTCGTTGTTTCGACGAACAAGCGGCGGGATGCGGGGCGGCCTTCCGCCGCTTCTACTTTACTCACCTGGCCCGACAAACTCCCCGAACAGGTCGCCCGCATCCGCTCCCTCCTCCCCGAAACCGGCCCCGATCCCACCGCCCTCTCCGCCCGCTTCGGCCGGGCGAACAAAAAGCGCGAAGACCAGATCACCGCGATCCTTGAGACGCTGCGGGGGCTGGGCTTGTGAGGTCAATCGGCATCTTGACAGTCCTTGATTTTAGCATCATGATGCCTCATGAGAACGACCGTGACGCTCGATCCTGACGTGGAGCAGCGCCTGCGCGAGACCGCACTGCGAACCCGGCGGCCGTTCAAGCGGGTGCTCAACGATGCCCTGCGCCGCGCCCTCGATACCGTTGAGCCCGTGGACGCCGGACGTTTTGAGGTGAAGTCCCGTCACATGGGCCTGCGCGCCGGTCTCGACCCGGCCGGGTTCAACCGTCTTGCCGACGATCTGGAGGCGGAGGCCTTTCTGGAAAACACCCGGAAGCTTCAGGAAGCCTCCCGATGATCATTCCCGACGCGAATCTGCTTCTCTACACCTACGATGAGAGCAGCCCTTTTCATGAACGGGCCAAGGCTTGGTGCGAAGAGGTGATGAGCGGTCCGTTTCCGGTGATTCTGCTGCCGACGGTGGTTTTCGGGTTCGTTCGCATCGCCACGCATCCCCGGGTATTCAAGGATCCCCTGACAGCGTCCGAAGCGGCCGGTCACGTCCGTTCCTGGCTGGCCTTGCGCCATGTCCAACTCCACGAAATGTTGCCGGAGGACGTGGCATGTGCCCTGGGACTCCTCGAATCGGCGGGCACGGCGGGAAACCTGACCACCGACGCCCAGATCGCGGCGGTAGCTCTGCGCCTCGACGCCGAGGTCCACACCGCCGATCTCGATTTCGGGCGCTTTCCCAAGGTGCGCTTTCGCAATCCCCTGGGGTAGGGGTGTGTCGCTTGTTTTCGTCGTGTCCGGTCCATCCGTAGCGGAACCGGCGACGGTTCCGAAAGCGAACGACCTGCGACACACGATCCGGAAGTTTTCCCCCTTCCAGTGTGGCGCGATGTGTTCGATCGAAACGAAAAGCCTGCCGGATTCATGCGAACCCGGCAGGCGGCTTGGGTGGTTGCGGAACGGAACCAGGGAAATTCACTCGCCCGTCTCGGCAGGCAGCGATTGATCGCGGATCCAGACGTATTCCTTCCAGGCACCCTCGTAGAGCGTCACCTTCGGATAACCGGCGAGGTGCTTCAGATAAAAACGAACGAGGCTGCCCTCGCGCGAGGTGCCGCAATAGCAGATGATGGTTTTGTCAGGGGTGATGCCGGCGGCTTCGAGCTCCGCTTTCACTTCGGCGACGGGTCGGAATTGATGGGTGTTCTTCCCATCCATCAGCTTGGCCCAGTGGAAGCCGACGGCGCCGGGGATGTGGCCTTTGCGGAACCAGACGTCGTCGTCGCCGATGAACTCGTTGTGGGGGCGCGCGTCGACGAGGACGACGTCGTCGCGCTCCTTGAGGGCGAGCACGTCGTCGATGTCTGCGGCGATTTCCGGCTTCCGTTCCGCGGGGAGGCGGCCAGCGGGATTGCCGTGATATTCGCGGACCGGCTCGAGTCCGGCGTCGATCCAGCCCTTCAGTCCACCCTCGACGATGCGGATGTTTTCGATGCCGAATTTCTCAAGAACATGGGCGACCATCGTGGCGCTGAGGATCTCGTCGTTCGGCAGGGTGTCGCCGGTGGCGTAGACGAGGTGGAGGCGGTCCTTGTCGACGCCGGCGCGGACAAGGAGGGCGGCGGTGAGATCGTCGGGCAGGTATTGCACGGGCACGCCGGCATCGGTGCCGCGGAGCGTGTCGAAATTGAGGTGGTGCGCGGTGGGAAGGTGGCCGCGGAAGTAATCCTTGTAGCCGCCCCGGGTGTCGAGGACGACGGGACGCTGCGCAGGGTCGGCGTTTTCAATGAGGGCCTTCGCTTCGGTCGGCGAAATGAGGCCGATGTCGGCGCGGAGGGAGGAGGTGAGGGACGCGGCGAAGGCGGCGAGGAGGAGGGGGCGGATCGGTTTCATCAGGTCGGGTTTGGGTGGTTTGTCAGGAAGAAATCAATAGGTGAAGACGAAGTTGAGCTTGGCGATGTGGCTGGGTTTGCCCCTCTCGGGGAAGTTGGTCCACCATTCGAAAACGAGATGCTCCGTGAGGTGGTATTTGAGACCCGCCGCGGGCAGCCACATCGATTCGTCGGCCGCCTGGACGAGATCGAGGTTGAGATTGAAGTCGCGCTCGAAGACGGACCAGGTGCGATCGACACCGAGGAGCCACGAGTTTCCCCCGGTCTGCACGCCGTAGCCGGCGTGGGCGCGCAGCAACCCGAGATCCTGGCTGAGGATGCCGTAGGTGAAAGGATCGCCGGCGCGGTCGGTGTCCGTCATGGCGATG
>JALRFZ010000752.1 GCA_023253615.1 Verrucomicrobiales bacterium
GAACGGGGTGTGACGGCCGCCTTCTTCCTTCGAGAGAACGTAGATCTCCGACTTGAAGTTGGTGTGGCCCTTCACGGTACCGGGCTTGGCGATGACCTGGCCGCGCTCGACATCGTCCTTCTTGAGACCACGGAGGAGAAGACCGACGTTGTCACCCGCACGACCCTCGTCGAGGAGCTTGCGGAACATCTCGATGTCCGTGACGGTGGTCTTCTGGGTGGGGCGGATGCCGACGATCTCGACTTCGGACATCTTCTTGATGATGCCGCGCTCGATACGACCGGTGGCGACGGTTCCACGACCTTCGATCGAGAACACGTCCTCGACAGGCATGAGGAAATCACCATCGATGGGGCGCTCCGGAAGCGGGATGTAGTCATCCACCGCCTGCATGAGCTTCATGATGTTCTCGCGGTGGGTCGCATCGCCCTCGAGAGCCTTGAGACCGGAACCACGGACGATCGGGATGTCATCACCCGGGAAGTCATACTTGCTGAGGAGCTCGCGGATTTCCATCTCGACGAGGTCGAGAAGCTCTTCGTCATCGACCATGTCGACCTTGTTGAGGAAGACAACCAGGGCCGGCACCCCGACCTGGCGGGCGAGAAGGATGTGCTCCCGGGTCTGGGGCATCGGGCCGTCGGCGGCGGAAACGACAAGGATGCCACCGTCCATCTGGGCGGCACCGGTGATCATGTTCTTCACGTAGTCGGCGTGGCCGGGGCAATCGACGTGGGCATAGTGGCGGTTGTCCGTCTCATACTCCACGTGGGCGGTCGAGATGGTGATACCGCGCTCGCGCTCCTCGGGGGCGCCGTCGATCTCATCGTACGCGCGCTTCTCTGCACGCCCCTTGTCGGCGAGGGTTGCGGTGATCGCCGCAGTGAGGGTGGTTTTGCCGTGGTCAACGTGACCGATCGTGCCCACGTTCACGTGAGGCTTGGTGCGTTCGAATGCTGCTTTAGCCATTGTCGTTAGGTTTTTTTGTTGGTGGTAATCGTAAATTGTCTTTCCCGTGAGGGAAACCGGGGCGCGACCGCGGCGGAATCGCTCTTTCTCTGTCTCTTTTCACTCAAGTGAAGCTCTTGATGGGAATTGAACCCATGACCTCATCCTTACCAAGGATGTGCTCTACCCCTGAGCTACAAGAGCCTTTCAACACCTTGAGCTTCAGAGACCAAATGAAAACAAGAGGTCCAGAAACCCAGGCTTCTGAGACCACCAAAGGCAATAAACCCCTAGCAACCTTGCCCTTTCGGGAGGAGCATCGAGGCCATGGCCAGTCCGGCAGAATCAGGCGCGAAAGGTAAACGCGCCTCGAAAACTGTCAAAAAAAACTTCCCCCCATCATTAAAATTTCTCTTCAAGGCCCTTTCCTTCCGGCAAATCTTCGGCAAAACGCCGGATTCCGACGGCTTTTCCGGTCGTTTCGTCGACGTCCACGACAACCCCCCGGAGCCCGACGACGCCCTTCGCCACCGGAAAGCGCTGCGGCATGGAGGTGATAAAGCGCTCCACCACCGGCCCCGTTTCCCGCCCGAGGACGGAGTCGAGCGGTCCGCACATCCCCGCATCACAGAGAAAGGCGGTCCCTCCGGGCAGGATGCGTTCGTCCGCGGTCTGGACATGGGTGTGGGTGCCGACGACCGCCGAGACCATGCCATCGAGAGACCATCCGAAGGAGATCTTCTCACTGGTCGTTTCGGCATGGAAATCGACAAAAATCACCTTCACCCCCTCGAGCGCCTTGAGCCGCTCCACCTCTTCTCGCACCGCCAGGAAAGGGTTCTCCAGGGGCGGCTGCATGAAACTGCGCCCCTGCGCGTTGATCACCGCCACTTTTCCTTTGGCCGTATCGAGCACCATGGAACCGCCGCCGGGTGTGCCGGGAGGATAATTCAAAGGCCGGAGCACCCGTGGCTCCATTTCCATGAATTCCATGATTTCACTCTGATCCCAGATGTGGTCCCCCGTCGTGATGACCGCGACCCCGGCCCGGAGGAGATCGATGGCGATTTTCGGGGTGATACCCCTGCCTGCCGCGGCATTTTCGCCGTTCGCGATCACAAAATCGATCTCTCCGGCCTCGCGGATCGCGGCGAGACGGGAAATCACGGCCTTCCGCCCTGGTTCGCCGACAATATCTCCTAGAAATAGAATCCTGAGCATGCTTCACTTAGATCGCCCGGTTTCCGGGTCTGGAAACCGAAAACTTTCAACGGTTTGAACCCCCACGGAAAGCCCCCGCACCATTCCCGCGGCATTGGTCCGGCCGCCGCGGCCGCCCTCCTCTCCGTGATTTCCGCGGCAGTCATGTCCGTCGCGCGCGCAACCCCGCCCCCCCCTCCTCCGCCAACCCTTGCCCGGCTCGGCTCCGTGCCGGATTGGTCGCGCCTCGACCCCTACCAGGGGACCATGACGCGCGAGGAATTCGTGTATCTGCTCAGGCATTGTTATGCCCGCAAGCCGGAGGAAGCGGATGGGGTGATCCGCATCGAGGAGGACCGCGCGCTCATTCTCAGACAATCGAACCATCCCGCGTCGGGGTGGTATGATCTCCGGTTCCGTACGGACTCACCACTGCCAAAGGAGGGGCCTCTCTACTGGCGGGCCCCGGTGGAGGTCCCCGACCTTCCCGAAAACTCGACCCGCCCCCTCGAGGGCCTGCGCATCGCCATCGACCCAGGACACATCGGAGGCGATTGGGTGACGTGGGACGACCGTCATTTCAAACTCGGCGGACCCGATACCCTCGAGGTAAGGGAAGGCGAAATGACCCTGATGGTCGCCAAGATCCTCCGCCGGGATCTCACCCTCCTCGGTGCGGAGGTGTTCCTCACGCGGGAAACGAACGATCCTGTCACCAAGGAGCGCGTCGAGACCTTGCAAGACGAGGCCCGCGCCTACATCGCCCGCCGAGGTCAGATCCCTTCCCCCGGCCTGATCGCGAGCACGGCCAAGGCCATGTTTGCGATCTCTTCGGAAATCCGCGCCCGGGCCGACCTCATCAATGACACGATCCGCCCCGATCTGGCGCTCTGTCTGCATTTCGACGCATCCCCGTGGCCGGGAGGAAAACCGGTCTTCCGCTCCCCGAACCACCTCCACCTCCTCATCAACGGCTGCTATTCGAAAAGCGAGATGGAGGAGGACGACACCCGTTTCGAAATGGTCCTGCGCATCCTCCAGCGCCTCTATCACGAAGAACTCCGCCTCTCTGACACGGTTTCGCAAACCCTCCGGAAAGAGACCCGCCTCCCCGCTTTCAGCTACGATGGCACCAGCGGCATGTCAGTGAATGAAAACGAACTGGTCTGGGCCCGGAACCTTCTCGCCAACCGGGTCTTTTTCTGCCCGGTCCTCTTTTTCGAACCTTTCTGCATGAACCATGTGGAAACCCACGCCCGGGTCCAGGAAGGCCCCTACCGCGGGCTTCGCGAAATCAACGGAGTCTACCGGAAAAACCTCTATCAGGAATATGCCGACGGCGTCACCGCCGGCCTCGTCCGCTACTACCGGCAGCAACGACAAAGGGTACCCTGACCACCACCTCACGAATAGAGCGAGGGATCGAGGCCGATCGTCCCGATGATGCTCTGGATGTAGGCTTCCGGCTCCCCCTCGAGAGTGCCGAGAGCGGCTTTGGTCTGCTCGAGCCGCTCCGCCAGCTTCAGCCGCTCCGCCTCCTGTTCATAGTGCTTGCGCTCCAGAAACTCCTCCAGCGCGACGACGTGGGAACGGATCGTGCGGACACGGAGATCCGCCTTGGCCACGAGGCGCGCCCGGTACCATTCGCTCGCCAGCACGCTCTCGCGTGTGAAGAGCCCGCGGATCGCCGGATCGTGGATGGTTTTCCCCTCGTAGTCTCCGTAGGCCATCAGGTGCAGGAGGGCTTTCAAGGGAGGGATCGCCGATTCGATCCCGCCATCCTCGAAATAGGCGAGGGCGACATTCTTCTGGGTGGTGGCGATGTTGCGGATCGCCTCGAGATAATCCTCGCGCCCCTGGAGCTCCGGTTTCAACATTTCCTCGGTGAAAACACTCCGGGGCTCGGCGAAGATCCGGCCGAAGAAGGTCTCGACGAATTTCTGGGTGATGCGGTATCCGAGACGGCTGGCCGGGATGGATTCTCCGTTTTCCTCGAAATCATCCAACGGCTCCAGGTATCCCTCTTCGATCAGGAATGATGGCCTGCGCTCGTGCAGGAACATCCGGCTCCAGACCTCCGGGACCAGGAGGCTCACATCATGGGCCACCTTGAATTTCGGCCCCACGTAACCCGCCGCCGTGCTGAAGCCCTCGTATCCGCTCAGAATATATCCAAGCAACGCCGCATTCAGGTCGATCACGGGGAGAAGCGCGTTGAAGGGCCCCTTCGTCAGGGCCCCTTCCGATCCGGCACCCGTCGTCGAAGGCGACTTGCCCGTGAGACTGGCGACGAAATCCATGAACAGCTCCGGCAACTCCTGATAATGGATCGGCCCGAAAGGAGCGAGCGCGCCGATTTTCGCGTTCCGATCGGGCGGGTTGTTGCGGCGGCCCGGCAGCACCGCGTGAACCGGGCTGAGGACCGGCTTGTCGGAAGGGACGCGCCGGTAGAGGCGGGCTCCGATTTCGCCAAGATACTCGGCACGCGGATTCTCGAGATCGGGACGGTTCTGCAGGTAACGCGGATTTTCACTCGGCGAACCATCGACCATGCGTGGATGCGCCGAACTGATCGCGAAGGACGGACTCCCGTCGGCGGCGGCGAATTCCGCCAAGGTCTTCTTCATCGGCGCAGTGAAATAGTCGAAACGGATCGCGTCATCCACGATCGCCCGCACCTCTTCCCGTGTCTTGGGCTCGAAATTGGAAAAGAAATTGCCTCCGCGGGAGAAATCGAACTCCGTCTGCTTGTCATAGCCGCGATGAATCGCGTCGTCGGGCCTCTGGAAGAGACGGTATTCGCAATTCCGCGCGAACTTGTAGCTCGGGAAATCCACCTCCGGGTGCATCAGGGCCCGGTCGAGGCGGGACGCCGGCACCGTGATCGAGGCCGTGATGTCGTCCTCACGCTGCAACTTCGTCGCCGCCGCAAAATCCTTGCGCAGGCTGAACATCCGCCAAGAGCCGTCCCGCTCGAAGCCAACCCGGAGGTAACTCGTCATGACCGAGGCAAGTCGATACTTCAAGAGCGATCCAGGCTCGCCGTTGACCCGGTCGACGCGGAAACGGCTGCGCCAGTCCATCCCCCAGTCCGGCTTCCAGTAACGCTTCAAGGTGAGGATGAAATCCTTCACCGAACGGGGGATCGAGGCAATGAAAGCGTTGTACTCGTCGGTGAACTCATCGCTCGGTGAAAAGAGCCGCATCACCGAACCAAGGGAACGCTCCGGATCCAGGATCGGGCGGCTCTTCGCCCCGGGCACGCGGGGATTCTTCGCCCGATCACCGTAATCCCGCGCGAGAAGTTGCTCCACCATCTCCATGTCCGCCTCGAATCGTGACATGATCACCGGTCCCGCCTCCATCGCGTCGGTGAGGGATTTCGAGATCTCCGACTTTCCGCCACCCGAAACCGTGCAAGGCTTGTGGCAGAAAGTGCCCTCGGCGTTGGTGCCGACAAGTCGCCAGCGCTGTCCGGCGGAAGGCTTGCGCATTTCGATCTTGTATCCCGAGGGCAGGACGTAGGTGCGGTCCGGCCGCAGGGGAATCGACTGCCCGGCACCGCCCCGGGTCCAGGTCACCGATTGGGTCGTCAGGTCGAAATACGAGTCCTCCGGCACATACTGGATGTCCGGATACCGCTTGTCGATGGCATATCCCTCCTCGTGAACGTCCACACGATCGCCCAACAAGGCGATCAATTCCGCGAAAGTGTGGTCGGCATCCCGCCGGTTGGAATCGAGGAGGAAATCCTCCCCGTGGTCAAAGCTCGGAAACACCAGGGCGCCCCCCGCATGCTCTTCCTCGACGAGACCATAGAGATTGGCCGCAAAACTGATCTGCGTCTTCACCTCCTTCTTGCAATAGCCGAAGTAGTTGTCCGCGATCAGGGTCACGACCACCCCCTGGGAGTCTCGGGCCGTCACCTTGAAAGCCGATCCATTGTTGTAGAGCTCGTTCTCATCGCTCCAGCACATCCCGTCGCGTTTTTGACGTTCCGTCGCCTCCGAAACGTGCGGCAGTCCCAGATCCTTTTTCTTCAGGGTGGTCAGATGCGGAGCGAGGATGACGCAACCCGTGTGACCGGTCCAGTGCTCCACATCGAGGCGGGCGTCGTTCTCCGGGAGGAACGGATCGCCCGCGTTTCCGAAGATCGACTCCACGAAATCGAGATTGCTCACGAGATTGCCCGGAGCGAAAAAGCGGACCTCCATCGTCTTTTCCTTCGTGAATCCCGGTACTTCCGGACAAACCAGAGGTCGGAGCAGCAATGAGGCAAAAGCCTCGACGGGACGTGGCTCGTTGCTTGTGTAGGGCACCGTGAGGAGTTCATCAGGCGGGTTCAAGGCGGCCTTGAGCAACCGGGCGAACGTGATCTTCGGCACCGCCAGCTTGTCCGCTGCGATGGGCAATCCGCCCTCGGTCACGTGGAAGACTCCTTTCGTGGTGCGGCGGTCTTTCGCCGGATTGTGGCAGACCCCTTGCCAGGTCCGGTAGCTCGAAACAATGGAGGATTCGAAACGGTCGCCGCCATGCGGCAGGGAAAGCAGCCGGGCGAGACCGTGACGTTCGAGAATGAGCGGATCAGGCAGTTTCGGCTCCCCTTCGCTGAACACCCCCGTGTCGGAAAGATATCGATCCAACCACTCCGTGATATGTCGATCCACCGGGCATCGGTGGCTCTTGAGAAGGCGCAGGCGCTCCTGGAAATTGAGTATCAGCCCGCGCCCCATTTCGAGAAAGGGGAATTCGTCCGATTCTCCCACGATCGGCAGGCCACGGGCCGCGAATTTCAGGTTGATGTATTCCCGCGAGCGGGTGTCGGCGGACGGACCCGGATTGGGCTGGGCTCCGTCAAATCCGATGCGTTCTCTCAAATGCTCTCTCATGCTGGTCATCCGCTGATGTTGCGGGGAAATGGCAGGGTTCGTGCGAAGGATGAAATTTGATGACGCAACTCTCATGCCTTCCCCCCTTGCAAAACGTGCGACTTTCACAGCAAAGCGAAAAGCGGGCATCGGGAAAGTGGTTTTTCCGACACGGCACGCCCCTCGGGGGCGGATTGCCCCGATCCCCGGAAAATCACGCTCCGCGTCGCTCAGGGAGCAGGACTCCCCGCCTCGCGGAAGGAATCGGCCGCCGTCTCGAGGACCATGCGGTGGCGAGCCTCGTTTTCCAGCAGGGTCCAGGTCATCACCTGATGGAAATAGCCCTCGCTTTCGAGATAGGTGTTGAGATAAAAGATTTCCAGGCCATCCGCTTTTCCTTTCACTTCGCGGCGCAGCCCCTTCATGCCTCCGACCACCACCTCGACGAAATCCGTCGCGCGCAGATCGGTCACGTTCGAGGCGGCTTGATCCGCGGCCAGAGGCGCGAAATCCGCCAGCGCGTAGCCGTCCGGGAAGTCGGCCTTGGCTTCGGAAATCACCACGAGGTATTGCTCAAGGACCGGATTGCCGATGCCAAGCGAAGAGTCCGCCGAGCCGATCGCCATCTCCCTCCAATGCGGAGCACCCGTCACCTCGGCGATACCGTCCCTTGTTTTGAAAGTGCGGGGTTCCGCCTGTTCCCTGGCCTCCTTCATCCCGGTTTTGACGGCAAAGGCAATGCCGACCGCGAAAGTGCCCAGAGTGATCACCCCCGAAATCACCGCGGCGATCGTCCAACCCTTCGATTTCCTCGTCAGGGCCATGATCAGGAAAAACAGGAAAACCGCCGGGAAGAGCAACCCCACACAACAACCCAAAATCACCAGAAGCTCCTGAGCACCCGCGTTTCCCATACGACCCTCTACCCCGGAAAAAGCAGGAAATCAAGCAACCGGAAGCGCAACACGGGGAGGCAATCGGGAAAGGCGCCTTCGAGCGAAAATACGGGAATTAGGCAGCCTTTTTACTTTTGCTTTTCTCCATAAATGCGACATCATTCTTCCATGAGTTCACCCCGGATCTTTGGAGACGCTTCTGGACGCAGTTTCTATCACTGCGTCTCCAGGGTGGTGGATCGCCGGATCCTTTTTCATGCGGATGAAAAGGAAGTTTTCCGATCCATTCTTCGAAAGTTGGAGCGATTCTGCGGCCTACGCGTAGCCACCTACTGCTTCATGGGCAACCATTTCCACCTCTTGGTAGAGGTTCCGGACCGCTCGTCGATCAGGCCCCTCGACGCGGACTCCCTCCTTGAGGTGCTTCCGCTTCTTTATGATAAAGCGACAGTCGAAACCGTAGCTCATGAACTACACACCGCACGGAAAACCGGGAACGCTTCATGGGAAAAAGCCATCCTCGACCGCTACGAACATCGGCGGGGAGATCTCTCGGTTTTCGTGAAGGAGTTCAAGCAACGCGTGTCGATTTTCATGAATCGCCGCCTCGGCCGGATCGGAACGCTCTGGGAGGGGAGGTTTCGGAGCGTCCTCGTCGAGGGTGGTGAAGCATCCCTGCAAGCCGTTGCTGCCTACATCGACCTGAATCCCGTCAGGGCCGGGCTGGTTTCCAAACCCGAAGACTACCGGTGGAGTGGCTATGGAGAGGCTTCCGGCGGTGGAAAAGGCGCGGCCCGCGCCCGGCACGGGCTCGGCTCGATTCAACGCGAGGCCTTGGAACGCCCCGGAGGCTTCGCGCCAAACGCCCCGATTGACTGGGATGAAATCGACCGACGCTACCGCGGCTTGCTCGACCCGGATCCGGTCGATTCCGGCAAAGACCGTCAGAACTCGTCGAAGCCCCCCGGCTCCCGGGTTGCCGGAAAAAGCACGGCAGTTCCATCCTACACCACCACCCCGAGGGATCGCCCTTCCCTGCCCGAGATGCTCCGACGCAAAGTCCGTTACTTCTGTGACGGTGCCGTCCTCGGGACAACGGCTTTCGTTGAAAAAACCATCGAGCGGCTCAAAACGACCGGACAAATTCCTCCTAACCGGAAATCCGGAGCGCAACGCCTGCGGGGCGGGGCTGACTGGGGTGATCTACGTTCCCTCCGGGGACTTCAAACCGATGTCTTCGGTCCCGCGACACATGAGCCCGCCCCCGGGGAGCAAGCCTGATCAAGACAACCCGCTCGAATCACTCACGCGATGATCTCGCGGATGGGACGCTGGTGCTCGACCCCGGTCAGCCGCGCATCGAGTCCCTGGAACTTGTAGCTGAGCCGCTCGTGGTCGATCCCGCACTGGTGGAGGATGGTGGCGTTGATGTCGTTCAGGTGGGCGGGGTTCTCGGCGATGTTGTAGCTGAAATCATCACTCTCGCCGTAGCTGACCCCGCCTTTGATTCCGCCCCCGGCCATCCACATGCAGAAGTTCCGCGGGTGGTGGTCACGGCCGTAGTTGGTTTTGGTCAGGGTTCCCTGCGAATAGACGGTGCGGCCGAATTCCCCGCCCCAGACGACGAGGGTGCTCTCGAGAAGGCCACGCTGTTTCAGATCCGTTAGCAGCGCGCCGATGGGTTGGTCGGTGTCCTGACACTGGAGACGGATGTCCGAAGGCAGGTTGCCGTGCTGGTCCCAGCCGCGGTGGAGGATCTGGACGACGCGCACGCCGCGCTCGACGAGGCGGCGGGCCATGAT
>JALRFZ010000778.1 GCA_023253615.1 Verrucomicrobiales bacterium
TCATCGCCCGACCCGTCCACGGCGTGGATGTGATCGCCGACGAGGACGGGGGAGGCGCTGAAGTTGACGCCGAGGCGGCCTTTGCATCAAAACCAATCGGCCTCGCGGACTCTGCGATCGCACCCGTTTTCGTTGGAGGAAAATTGAAGCTGGTGGGCGACGAGGGTGCCGTGTAAACTGCCCGCATGAAACTCGAGGAAGTGCAAAGATGTGCTTTGGATCTGCCCGACTCCGACCGGGCCGCGCTTGCGGCGGAACTCCTGGCGTCGCTGCCTGCCGTGCTGATGGACCAAGACGACGGAATCGCTGAGGCGATGAGGCGGTCCAAGGAACTGGATGCCGACCCTGCGATGGGATGCTCGTGGGAGGAGATCAAGGCATCGCTCGGGCGATAGGAATGGAGGTGATCTACCATCGCCGCGTGCAGAAGGACTTGCGGTCAGCCCTCGGTTTCTACGAGGAAAAGGGAGGGGGCAAACTGGGCGACCGATTTTTTGCGGAGGCGGAAGATACCGTGGCCAGGGTGATCCAGAACCCCCAGGCTTTTCATTTCGCCGCGCCGAATTTGAGACGCGCGGCCTTTGATACGTTTCCGTATCATTTCCTGTTCGAGGAGGATGGCCGCAGGGTGCGCTTTCTGGTGCTGCGTCATGACAAACGGCATCCGAGCTTCGGGCTCCGCCGGAAATGAGTTCTGACGCCGAGATACGTCGCGGGCAAACTCCACGAATTCTCCCGAGCCTCACTCCCCGAAACAAACCAACCTCTCACTCCGCTTCTCCCCCTCGTAATCCGCCACGCGCAGGAAGATCTGTTTCCCCGCGATCGAGGGCGTTGCAAAAACCTCGTCGCCGACCTGGTTCTTCGCGACGATCCCGAGTCCTGCGGGATCGGCCTTGAAGATGAAATAATCGCCCGACTCATTCACGGCGTGGATGTGATCCCCGACGAGGACGGGCGAGGCGCTGAAGTTGCCGCCGAGGCGGCCTTTCCATTGCTCTTTGCCGGTGGCGGCTTCGAGACAGAGGGCGACACCGCTGTCCATGGTGGCGTAAAGGAAGCCATCCTTCACGAGCATGGAGGGCACGTAGACGCGGTCGTTCGTTTCCCAGACGACCTTGCCCGATCCATCGGCGGCGATGGCGGCAACGTGGTTTTTCGGATAACCGCCGGAGGAGTAGATGTGCTTTCCATCGGTGGGCGTGGAGGTGACGCATTCGGTGGTGGCTCCATCGATCTCCCAGTTCACGGCTCCGGTGGCGGGATCGAGACTGGTGACCTTGTCGAGACCGGTGAGGAAGACCTGCGTTTTCCCCGCGACCTCGAGGATAACGGGCGAGGGATAGTTCGGCAGGGCGGCGCGGGCATGACGCCATTTCACCTCGCCGGTTTTGCGGTCGAGCCCGCAGACGGCGCCACCGGTGGCTCCCTTGTTGTCGGCGGAGACGATGACGAGGTCGCCGTGGATGGCGGGGGAGGAGCCATAGCCCTGGTGTTCGAGGTAGTCGGTGATCCTGGTCTGCCAGAGCTGCCGGCCATCGAGGTCGAGGGCGGTGGTATAGACGGCATCGCCGCTGAGAAAGTTGATGTAGACGCGCTCGCCGTCGCAGGCCGGCGTGACGGAGGCCCAGGTGGCCTTCTGGTTGATCTTCTGGGTGAGGCCCTTCTCGTGGATGACGGTGGTCCAGAGGAGTTTGCCGGTGGCCCGGTCGAAGCCGTGCATGGCCTGGATCTGTTTTTCCTCGTCGGCGGTGGCGAGGTAGACGCGGTCGCCCGCGACACAGGCGGAGCCATGGCCGCGGCCGGGGATGGGGACGGACCAAAGCACGCCTTTTTCCTCGCCGAACTCGGTCGGGGGCGCGGCATCGGCGGCGGCGACTCCATTGCGATCCGGTCCGCGCCACCAGGGCCAGTCGCTGGCGGAGAGCAGGGGAGAGGAAGGAAGGAAGCAGACAAGGAGCAGGGCGGCGGAGAGGGCGCGGGGCGTCATGGTGAGCTCATTGAAGCAGAGACGCGGCTGCGGCGATACGGCCTGTATGCGCCGTTCGGAGGTTGGCGGTTGGCGGTTGGCGGTTGGCGGTTGGCGGTTGGCGGTCGCGCGCAGTCCCACTGCTCACCGCTCACCGGTCACCGGTCACTGCCCACCGCCTCACCCCGCAAAGGTCGGCAACTTCGCGGGATCCCAGGCGCTGGCGTCGAGGCCGCACTCTTCGGCGAGGTGGACGAATCCTTTCACCTCGGCTTCGGTGAAGAGAAGTCCATCGGCTTTCTCGCTGAGTTTGGCGCTGTTGGCTTCGATGGTGCCGGGCAACATGCACTTCTCGTTGCCGTGGCCGAAGACGTCCTTCAACACGGCGGTGATGTTTTCGGCCTGGGTGCGGCCGTGGGAGAAATCGCCTCCGGCGATGGCGTCGGGATGCACGACCTGGAAGTAGAAGGCGCAGGTGGTCTTTTCACCGGTGCCTTCGGCCTTGGCGGCACGGCCGCGCAGGGTGGGCAAAGATCCGCCGATGGCGGCACCGTAGAGTTCATTGAGGAGACCGAGTCCGTAGCCTTTGTGGCGGCCGAAGGGAAGCAGGGCGACGACGGCGAAGGGGTCGTCGGTGGGATTGCCATCCTTGTCGACGCCGAAGGGAGACTCGAGCTTTTTGTTCTCGCGCTTGTACTGCTCGACCTTGCCCATGGCGATCTCGGAGGTGGCCCAGTCGATCACGACGGGGTAGCCGAGGGCCTCCATGGTGGGGAAACCCCAGCTGTGGGGATTGGTGCCGAGGGTGGGGATTTTGCCGCCGAAGGGCACGACCTCGGCGAGGGTGGAGGTGCAATTGGTGTAGGCGATGTAGCCGCGCTTGGCCGCGTCCATCACATAACCGCCGCCCCAGAGGTAGTGGAAGGCATTGTCGATCGCGACGGTGCCGCTGCCGTATTGGTCGGCGAGGCGGATGCAGGTCTCGATGGCCTCGCAGGCGACGGCTTGGCCGAGCTTGCGGTGGGCGTTCCAGCTCTGCACGGCGGGGAAACGGGTCTCGCGCACCTCGATTCGGGCGCCGGGGACACAACCGCCGCTGCCGCTGCCGAAGAGTTCATCGAGGTGGAGGGCCTTGAGGGCGTGGTGGGTGCGGATGCCGTGGCGGGCGGCTTCGGCGGCGAGTTTTGCGCCTTCTGCGGCTTCATCGGTGGTGTATCCGCGGGCCTGGTAGGCGCGGGAGACGAGGGCGTCGTG
>JALRFZ010000781.1 GCA_023253615.1 Verrucomicrobiales bacterium
CGACGGCACCACGGAGCGGCCCGTCTTCAACCGCACCGTGAGCCTGAAGGACGCCTGGGCAAAAGCGAAGGGCCAGGGCTGAGACCCGACAGGGTCGAGCGGCTGATCAGACCCTCTCTTGTCCCCGATTTTTCACGCACATCGGTGCTTGCCCGGCGGCCCCGACTCCTCCAAGCTAAAACCGAAATCCATGAAAATCACTCCTTTGTCCCTCGCCCTTGTCTTCGCCCTCTGGTCTGCCTCCCCCTCCCGTGCCGGGGAAAAGCTGGAATCCATCTTCAACGGCAAGGACCTCTCCGGATGGAAGGTGCCCGCGGACAACATCTGGTATCTGGTGAACAACGGGATTCTCCAGCTGCGTAGCAGCCCGGACAAGAAAGGCTCCGTGCTTTGGACCGAGAAGGAATTCTCGAACTTCGTGATGGAGCTCGAGTTCAAATTCATCTCCGGCACGATCGACTCCGGCGTGCATGTGAAAAGCGACGATCAGATCCAGATCGGCATCTCCGGATCGCTGAAGCGCGACATGACCGCCTCTCCCTATATCCCCGGAAAAGGGTATCCCGTCGAGGCGGAAGGCGTGAAGGAACTCCTCGAGCTGGACGACTGGAACCACATGCGCATCGAGGTGCGTGGCATGGAATATGCGGTGTCCCTCAACGGAAAGAAGGTCATGACTTACAAGAGCGAGAGCGGCAAGGAGAAGGGTCCCGTCGGGCTCCAGCTCCACGGCGACCGCGACATGGCCATTGATTACCGGAATCTCAAGATCGCCGAACTCTGATCCGTCCCATTTTCCCGTTCCCTCCCATGGAATTCTCCCAACACGACAAATCCCTCTACGAGCGCATCGGCGGCGAAAAGACGATCGAGCGCCTCATCGATCATTTTTATCACCGGGTCACCCACGACGGGGAGATCGGCCATTATTTCACGCACGTGCCGCTCGGCAAGCTGAAGCTGATGCAGCGTGAGTTCTTCGCGATGGCGACGGACGGACCGGTCACCTACAGCGGCCGCCCCCTCGCGCACGTCCATCATCCGCTCGCGATCAGCCGACGGGAGTTCCAGCGATTCACCGAGCACCTCATCGCCACCCTCGAGGAAGCGGGCATCGACGAGCAGGACCGCTACGAGATCATCGCGAAGATCAACCTCTACGCCGACGAGATCACGAACGATATCGCCGACGCGGATTGACCCGGCGGGACCACCGCAGCTCACTTCACGATCATCTCCCCTTTCATCAGGATCCAGTGTCCCGGGAAGGTGCAGAGGTAGGGATACACTCCGGGCTCGGTCGGGGCGGTGAAACGCAGGGTCTCGCTGGTGCCGTGGTCGAGCAGCTTGGTGTGGTGGAGGATCTGGTCGGATTCAGGAATGAAGTGCTTCGAGAGGCCCGCCGGATCCTTCGCCATCTCGTTTCCGGCGAGGCCGAGGGCCTCGAGCGAACCCGGTTTGCCGATGACGAGGTTGTGCTGGGTGACGTCCGGGTTGGAAAGGATCAGCTTCACCGGCTGACCGGGTGAAACCGTGAAGGAGGTCGTGTCGTAAAGCATGCGCTCGGGCAGGCAGCCGATGCGGACGGTGAGGAGGTCGGGCAAAGCATCGAACGCGGCGTCCTTGGCGTTGAGTTTGCCGACGAGGGGCTTGTCTTTCTTCTTGTCCCAGCTTTTGAGGAAAGTGGTCAGAGCGGAATGCTCTCGATTGGCCTCGACCGCGGGCCGGAGGGACTCGGAGTTCAAGGCGCAGCGCAAGGCGTAGCGGAGGTGGTCGCCCATGGGTTGGTCGAAGACGGGAAGGATGCTAGCCAAGTTGTGCTGGGAATGTTTTTCGCTCCGATAAGTCGCCGAGATCACAGCCTCCAGTCTCACGAGAGCATCTTCATCTGCCGCCGCCTGCTTCAATTCGGGATCATACCCCATGGACGTTTCCCGCGGGATCTCACCATGCCGCAATTGCCTCACAGCGGCAGCCCTCGCTTCCGGAATTTCGCAAGAGAGCAAGTCGTTGATCAACTCCCAGTTGCTACCTTTGATCCACCGAGCCATCCACATCGCCTCGACCTGGTGATGACGGTAACGTTTGTCCCCGGGATCAAGCTCCGCCACCCAGGCATCGAGCGCCGTCGCCACCTGCTCAGGCTCCCGCCACGACAACTCCCGGCGTGACCAGGCGCGGATCTTCGATTCGGGGCGCTTGAGGTTCTCGAGCAATTCGGGGATCGTTGCGCCCGCGATCTTCGGAGGATCCTGCAAGGTCGCGCCCTTGGGAACGACGCGCCAGATCCGGCCCGAGGTGCGGTCGCGCCGCGGATCGCGGAGGGAGTATTGGGCGTGCCCCTTCACGGGATTGTACCAGTCGCAAATGTAGAAGTCGCCTCTCGGACCGAAACCGACATCGACGGGGATGAAGCTCAGATTCGTCGAGAAGATCAGATCGAAGACAAACTCCTCGGCGTAGTGGTCGTCTTTCCGGATCCACTGGTGAAACTCGATCTTGTTGGTCGGCTTGTAGCGCGCCTTGATAAAGCCGCCCCGCATCTCCTCCGGCCAGAAGGGAAAATCGACGAAGTCATGACCGCAAGTGCCGGAATAGGCAGGCAGCCCGGTCGCGGGCGGATGCTGCCCGGGATACGGCGGATTGGTGGCGTGGAAGGCGTTCGCGAAAATCGGGTGGCTCGCGACGTGGTTGCCCCAGTCGTCAAAGGCGACACCCCAGGGATTGGTGTTCGGATAGCTGCCGAAGGCGACGAGCCGACCGGTCCGAGGCGTGAAGCGGAACCAGGCCGAGTTCTTCGTCCGCACGGGACCGAACTTCGTCTCGACCTGCGAGTGGTGAAAGATCGACTCGCGCATGAGGAGATCCCCATCGGGAGTCCGGATGAAGTCGTGGATGGAGTGGTGGCTGTCCTCCGTTCCGAATCCTGACAAAAGCACCGTGCGACGGTCGGCCCGGTCATCGCCATCGAGATTCTCGATCAAGGTCAGGTCCGGCTGCTCGGAGACGTAGATTCCGTTTTTCGCCAACTCGAAGGAAAGCGGGAGGTGGAGGTCTTCGGCGAAAACCTTGCAGTCATCCGCCTTACCGTCTCCATCGGTGTCCTCGAGAATGACGATCTTGTCGCGCGGCTCCTCGCCGGGATAGACGTGCGGGTAGGTCGTCGAGCAGCTCACCCAGAGGCGGCCGCGCGAATCCCATCGCATCGCGATCGGTTTGGCGAGATCGGGGAACTGCTCCTCGGAGGCGAAGAGATTCACCTCGAAACGCGGATCGATCTGGAAAGCGGCGAGCTCGTCGGCGGGCGAAAGCCATTCGTTGGCCCCCTTCCCTTCCGCCACGGCGTCGAGCGGAGGCAGGTTCGAATCATCGACGGCCCCCTCGATCTTCTCCCCTTTGGACAGCGCATGGATGCGGGCCTCACGATTGGCGGCCATCATCTCGAAGTTCCGCATCGCCGGAAGGAAGTCGAGGTAGCCGTAGTCCTTGTTGCGGTCGCCGGTGTAGTAAAAGGTGTTGAGCGGACGATAGCGGCGGAAATACTGCCGGTTCATGTCGATGACGACGGCACGGAGGGCTTCCTTCACGTCGGGCGGCGATTCCTGGAAGACGGATTGGAAGACCTCGCGGGCGAAGAGGCGGTATCCGGCTTCGTTGAGATGGACGCCGTTGTCGGAGGGCCCGGCCCCGAGGGGAGCGAGTGCGTTCGAGGAAGCGACTCCTTCACGGGCGGCGACTTCAATCATCGCCTCGGTGTAGATTTCCAGGTTCGACACAGTCGCGGCATCGGCCCCTTCCACCGCCACGGGAGAGATCAACACGATGCG
>JALRFZ010000004.1 GCA_023253615.1 Verrucomicrobiales bacterium
CCGCGGCTTCTCCGGAATCGGGAGTCGCGCTTGCCCGTGATCTCATCCACGCCGCGCCAAAAGATCGCCTCCTCGTCTGGGATCTGCCCGACGGCAATCACGTCGCGGGCGCCCTCGCGGAGGAATGCGGCTTCCGGCCGGCGAGGGTGCTGACGCGGATGTATCTCGGAGAAAACGTCCGGCCATGCGATCCTGAACGCCTCTTCGGCATCGGCGAGCCGGGATTGGGCTGACGGGCGGTTCAGCCGCGCGAGACCTTCACCACCTTGCCCTGTTCGATCTCGAAGTTGACCCGGTTGGGTCGGTAATCCTTCGTCGCCGGGCGAGGCTGGCCGTCCACGGAGACGATGCGCGAGATGAGATCGCGCTCCTTGGCGAGAGCGGCCGCGGATTCCGCGGTCCGGCCGATGAAGGCATCGTCCGAGGCCGCATTTTCTCCCTTTCCGGTGACAGGAGGGGCCTCCGGTGCGGGATTGCCATCGGCGGGTTTTTCCTGACAGGACGAAAAAAGCAAGGCGGAAAGGATAATCGCAATCGGAGTGATCTTCATCCTCCCATTTTCCCCGGCCGCAACGTTTCGCCAAGACGGAAATGGCGGAGCTGGGAAATTTCACGCCACCTCGTCTCCGGCGGCGGGTGCGGCGGGCCCCTCATGCTCGCTCTGGGCTTTGCCCATCAAGGCCGAGATCCAACGGAATTCGGTGCTGTTGTCGAGCATCACTTTCACGATCATCGTCAGCGGCACGGCGAGAAGCATTCCCACCGGGCCCCAGACGAAACCCCAGAAGAGGACCGAGGAGATCACCACCACGGTGGAAAGCCCGAAGCGCTCTCCCATGAAGATCGGCTCGAGGAAATTTCCGATCGTGAAGTTGATCACCAGATAACAGGCGAGCACGCCGATCGCCGGCCAGAACCCGTGCAGGATCAGGGCGAGGAGGACGGGCGGGATCGCCGCCACGATCGATCCGATCGCGGGCACGTAGTTGAAGAGAAAGGCGACGAGACCCCACAGCAAGGGGAAATCGATCTTGAAGAAATAGCACGACAACGCAGCGAGAAACCCCGTCGCCGCGCTCGCCACCGTCTTGATCGCGAGGTATTTCTGGATGTCGCGGGAGGTCCTCTGGAATCGGCCGAGATCCGGCCCCCGCTCGCGACGGACATCGATCACCTTCTGGGCGAACCGGTCCGACTCGGCGAGCAGGAAGATCATCACGATCAGCGCGAAGATGCTCTGCGAGGCGAAAGAAGTGAAGCGGCCCACCAGATCGACCTGGCCGATCATGCCCACGACCCGCGTCGTGTCCCAGTAGCGCTCGAAGAGTTCGCGGAAGGTCGGGATCGAGGTGTCGAGGACGACCGCCATTTCGGGTGATCCGGGCGAACGGACCTCCGGGGCGGACGTTTCCCGCGGCCCCACCACGGCGGGGGCGACGGACGACTCCGGAGAAGTCGCGGTTTCTTCGGCATCCTCCCCGACATCCGGCAGATCGATCCCGGCACGCGACCAGAATCCGCTGAGCCGCTCGAGCTGCTGGTCCATCGACTCCGAAAACGCGGCCGCCTGCCGGCGGAAACGCTCCGCATAGTCCGTGCTCTTGCTCTGCAGATCCCCGACGACGCCGGAAAGGAGAAAGACGACGACAAAAAGAAACAGCAGGTCGATCAGGACCGTCGCGATCACCGCGAGCATGCGGGGGATGCCGCGGGCATGGATCCAATTGAGGATCGGGAGGGAGAGCATCGCAAAAAAGACGCCCAGCATCACCGGCACGAAGAGTCGCGCGGAGGCCTTCAATCCCGTCACGATGATCACGACACAAGCCAGCGAGAAAAGGAGGCGGAGGCCGTTGCCCGCCTGTTTCTTGATGAGTGCCGTGTCCGCCATGGTGGGCGGCAAACATCCCGCATCACCCCCGCGACACAAGGCGTTTTTCGACGAACCCGGGCGGCGCGGATGTGCTAAAGTCGGGACCGGCCTCCCCATGAAGTCCCTCCTGCGTTTCTCCAGCCTCGCCTTGATCCTGCTCACCACTCCCGGCGTGGCGCTCTGGGTGCACCGCAGCGAAATGACCCACCTCTGGTGGATCGTCCCCGGCGCGGCGATCTTTTCCCTGCTGGGACTCGGGATCTGGTATCTGGCCTATGGCAAAGCGACCCCCTCCCGCCGGTGGAGACGATTTGGCACCGGCGTCCTCGCGTTTCTCGCGATAGGCTTTGCCGCGAGCCGCACCATCCGCTACGAGGGCTCGACCTCGGGCTCATCGTTTCCGAAATTTTCCTGGGCGTGGACGCCGAAGAAGGCGGAGGCGATCTCCGCCGAGGTGGAGACCGTTGCTCCCGGTGATGCCGCGGTTCCCGACATCGCCGATGCCGCGTCCGACCTCACCGATTTCCTCGGCCCCGGTCGCGACGGCATCTTTGCCAACCCGACCTTTGCCACCGACTGGCAGGCGAGCCCGCCCGAGCTGCTCTGGCGGCGGCCCGTCGGAAAAGGCTGGTCGGGCTTCACCGTCGCGGGCCGGCGCGCCTTCACCCAGCAGCAGATCGGGGACGACGAACACGTCACCTGCCTCGATCTCGCGACCGGAGCCGAACTCTGGAGCCACGCCGATCCGCAGACCCGGCTCCTCCTGGAACGCGCTGAAAACGGCGGCGCGGCCATGGGCGGCGACGGACCACGCGCCACGCCCATCCTGCATGGCACACGCGTTTACACCATGGGCGGCACGGGCATCGTCAATTGCCTCGATCTCGAAACCGGTGGGGAAATCTGGAGCCGCCACCTCATCCGCGAACTCGGAGCCGTGGCGCAGCGCTGGGGCATGGCGAACTCACCCCTCATCCTCGAAGCCGAAGGCCTCGTCGTTTTTGCCGGACCCGACGACCCCGGTCCCACTCTCATCGCCTGCGACCTCGCCACCGGAGAGACCCGCTGGACCCACACCGGCAGCGGAGCCAGCTACAGTTCGCCGAGGATCATGAACTACGGCGGCGTCCGCCAGATCGTCACCATCGATCACGCCGCCGTCTGTGGTCTCGATCCCGCGACCGGCGCGATCCTCTGGAGCCATCCCTGGCCGGGCACCTTTCCCAAGGTCGGCCAACCCATCGCAGTGGGAGTGGACAGGCTGCTCGTCACCGCCAGCTACGGTGCCGGCAGCCTCCTGCTCGGGATCGGGAGGGAAAACGGACGGGACTTCACCGTGAGCCGGCTCTGGAAAACGACCTACCTGAAGACCAAATTCAGCTCCGCCGCCGTCATCGGAGATCACGCCTACGGCCTCGATGAAGGGCGGCTCGCCTGCATTTCCCTGGTGGATGGAAAGCGCGTCTGGAAGAAGGAGAAGTTCGGCTTCGGCCAACATCTGCTCTTCGGCTCGGCCTTGCTCGTCCAAGCCGAGTCGGGCGAAGTGATCATCGGCACCCTTGCGCCGGAGGGTTTCACCGAAACCGGTCGCATCACCGCGCTTTCCTCGATGACGTGGAATCCCCCCGCCGTCGCCGGCCGCGTCCTCCTCGTGCGCAACGACCGCGAGGCCGCCGCCTACCTGTTGCCCGCTCCGTGAGTCCCGCCCTGCCGATCCCGAGACCATGTCCTTTTCCGTCACCACCCGCGAGCTGACCGTGAACACCCGCGGCAAGGGCACCTACGAGCTCACCCGCGAAGTGCGTGGCTTCGTCAGCGCCAGCGGCATCCGCGAGGGCCAGCTCACCGTTTTTGTCAGACACACCAGCGCCAGTCTCGTCATCATGGAAAATGCCGATCCCGAAGCGCGGACCGACCTGCACGCCTTTTTCGATCACCTCGTCCCGGAGAATCTACCGTTTCTCGTGCATACCTACGAGGGCCCCGACGACAGCCCCAGCCATCTGCGCATGGCCCTCACCCGCACCAGCGAGG
>JALRFZ010000088.1 GCA_023253615.1 Verrucomicrobiales bacterium
ACTTTCCATTTCGATGGCGCCGACGCCTTTTTCTCCAGGCTCGCCGACAACGACTCGCGCTCCTTGCGGAATTCCTTCGGAGCAGCGGCGGTCTCGGCTTCGACGAGAGCACCGAGCGGGGCGGCCTGGAAGACTTCGGCGACGCGGCGGTTCGTCAGAAATTCCCCGTTCGCGGTGAGAAACCGATCCGCCGCACTGCCGGGCTCTGGACGTTCCGTGAGAAGCGTGGTGCCGTCGCGCACCACGGTCGCTGCGGCGGCTTGGCTCCAGCGTTCCCTGACAAGAGCATCAAACTCGGTCGTGGCCCGATCGCCTTCCTCGGTCACGATTTCTTCGACGAGCTGCTCGTGGAAGACGCGGAGATCCTCGAGGAAGCGGTTGATGCGGTCCGCGAGCCCGTCGCAGCCCGACTGGAGGAGGCGTGTGCGCTGGCTCTCCACGACGAGCTCCTGATCGCGCAGGGAACGCAACGCCAGCCCCGCGAGAAGGACGGCGGGGAGGAGGATCGCGAGCAGGAGAACGAGGACGATGCGCTTCATGCGCCGGGGGCGGGTTCGCGGAAACTATCGCGCCTTTCCGACCGGGATGACAGTCGAAAAGGCGCGCTGCTGGGTCGTTTGCAATTCTTGTCCCGGCCGGGACAAGAATTGTAAGGCTTCAGCGCTTCGAGTTCCTCGTCTGCCAGGCTCCGTTCGAGAGCACCTTGCGTTGCTCTTTCGAAAGCTGGTCGCTTTCGAGTTCCTCGCGTGCCTTCGAGATGCCTTCGAGTTCGCGGCTGATCGCGGCTTGCTGCGGTGCGGGCGCGGCGGCCTGGGCTTCTTTCAACTTCGTGATCTGGGTATCGAGGACGGCGCGAGACGCGGCGGCATTGCCTTGGTCGGCGAGGGCGATCGCTTCTTCGGTGGCGACGGCATTCTCGAAAATGGCGGCCTCGGCGCGGATGCCGCGGTCCATCGTTTTTTCGGCGAGGGTGATGTCTTCGGTGTAGCCGACGACGACTGGCGCGATCTGATCCTTCGCCGATCCCTCATGGCGCAGGACGACGTTCGCGATCTCGCTGATTTTGCCGAAGGCCCCTTCCTCGACCTGGCATTCGAGATAGAGCTCGCGCTTCTGCCCGCCCGAGACGGTGGCGAAAGCGACGCGTTCGGTCTGCGACGACAGCTCGCCGGGACGACCGAGGAAGCGGATCGGACGCACGCCCTCGGGACAACGGATCTCGATGATGACTTCGCGGGCGACGATGGTCTGCAGCTCGCCGAGCTCCTTCTTGAAAACCTCGGGCAACGTTTCGACATCGGCAATGTGGTAGTAGTTCGCATCGCTCGCCTCCGCGAGAGCGGTCATGAGCGTCTCGTTGTAGTCGCTGCCGAGACCGATCGTGGTCACGGACATGCCCTCGCGGGCGATGCGGTTGCCGAGGTCGGCGATGGAGCGGTTGTCGCTTGGTCCGACGTTGGCGATGCCATCGGAAAGAAGGAGGACGCGATTGATGCGTTCTTTGGAAAGAAATTCGCGGAGTTGTCGCGAGCCTTCCTCGACGCCTCCGTAGAGGGCGGTGCTGCCTCCGGTCTCGATCCGTTCGATGAGACGCCGGATTTCCGCGCGCCGCTCGCCGAGACGCGCCGCAGGGACGACGACCTGGATTTCGGATTCGTAGACGACGAGCGAGAGCACATCCTCGGGATCGAGCTGGTCGACGAGCAATGCCGCGGCCTGCTTGGCTTGTTCGAGCTTGGCACCGCTCATCGAGCCGCTGCGATCGAGGACGATGGCGAGGTTCAAAGGCGAGCGTTCTTGCCTGGGAGCGACGCAGCCCTCGACCTCGATCTTCACGACCACGGGGGCGCCGCGTCCTTCCTTCACGAGGAGAGGGCGGTCGACCGAGGTTTTCAACGTCACCGCCTCGTCGGCGGCGAAGACGGGCATGGCAGGGTTTCCGCTCGCGGTCAAGATCAGGGCGAGCGCCGACAATTTCAGGCGATGGGTGATTTCCATGGGGAAACCCTCGCCGCCTTTGCGAAAGATTTGTCATGGTGCCGTCAGGAGTTTGTCAGAAAGTTGTCAGGATCGGGAACGGTATCCTCCTTTGGTCCTATGGCGGAATGGCCCGATGCGGACGATCTTGCGGCATGATCCTCGGGATTCCGCCCTCCTCCTCCATGAACCACTGTCCTGCCCGCGCGCTTTGTCTCGCGATCGCCTCGCTGCTGATGGCGTCGGCCCCCGCCCGATCGCAGGAGTCGATCATTGCGATGGGAAATTCCTATTGGAACGGCACGCTCGGCTCCACCGCCAGCCCCATCGGCGCCAACATCGCGTGCAGCCATACTACGACGGGCGGCTATCTCGTGACCGTCACTTCCCCGGGGGCGTTTGCAGGTGCCACGACGACGGATTTCATGGTCGAGACGTCGATGGACGATATCGCTATCAACGATCACAACAGTGCTACCTCGATCCTATCCGTGACCGCCGATGTCGTCACGGTGCGTGTGCGGACCTTCGATCTCGAAGCGATGACCCCGCCCGACCTGGCGGTGGCCGCTAATGCTGAATTCTTTTTTATCATCCGCCGCATCGATCAGTTGACCTCCGGCCTGCCCCTGGAATCACGCCACCTCGTCGCGGTCGGCACCGTTCGAAGCAGCGGCCTACTCGACGCGGGATTTGCCATCGACGGAGTCTCGATTCTGACGGGACGAGGAGCAGTCGGTGAGTATTTCATCCAGCTCAGCAGGGCGGGCGGCTTCACCGCGGATGCAAACGTCCAATACGTCCTCCTTCTCTCACCTCGCGGCGTCTCTGTGCCCGATGTCTCCGTTCGAGGCGCCAGCTACAGCGCGGTAACCGATGACATGGTGAATTTCTACATCCGCTCGCAAGATGTGCAGGCGGCGACCGCCGCCGATGATCCCGTGGCCGCCGACACCTCGTTTTCGTTCGCGATCTTCAATGCCTCGACGCATGATTCCAACGGGGAATCTTCCTCCACGCTGCTCAAGGCGGTCGCCTCCGTCGATGGCGCCGGGAATCTCGTCGCCGGCCGCACCGCCTACCCCGGGGCGACGATCAGCGCGGTGAAAACCTCGACGGGCCGCTATGATGTCTTCATCGATTCCCCCGGAGCCTTCGCCGGAGTCGATGACGCCAGCCTCGCTGCCTTCGTCACCCTCAACAGCAGCAGCCAAGTCGATGATCTTGCCAAAACACGGGTCGCCGTCGTCAACGCCGACCGCATCCGCATCGACGTCGCGATCGACGACGTGCAGCACAACAACGACGAGGATGGCATCCCGGCTGACGGTTCCTTCTTCGTCTCCCTCTATGATGCGGCCCCGGTCCTGCGTCACGATCTCCGGGTCGGAAAATCGTCGTCGGGTGCCGGAGCAGCCGGAAACGGCGTCTTCAACAGCAACGGCGCCGGCCAGTCCGTGAAATTGGTTCTCCCCGGAAAGGCCAAACGATCCGCCTACTTCCGCGCCGCGAATCGCGGAGGTTCGGTGGATGCACTGCGGCTCAAGAGCGGAAAAATCCCCTCGACCGTGAAAGCGAATTTCTTCCTCACCTCCGGCGGTGGAGGCAACATCACGGCCACGGTCCGGGCCGGGGGCACGGTGGCGGGCAGCCTCATGCCCGGGGAAACGGTCGCGGTCCAGGCAAGTCTCCGCTACAAGAAACTTTCGAAGCGCCCGAAGGCGAAGCTGGCGCTGAGCACGCTCTCCGGCTATCAGCCCGCCAACGCCGACACGAATCTGGTGCTGTTGAAAGGGAAGTGAGGATTTCGTGAAAGTTGATGGCGGGACCCCGCGTATGGGAGGAAAGAATCCCTCTTCCCCTTTTCCGGGGAATGCCGTATCGGTTAGACCTTCGACCATGAAATCCCCCACAACGCGGCTCATCCGCTTCCTTTCCAATCCTCTCGCCGTGGCGGCCATCGCGGCGGTAGCCGTGTCGGCCTCGATGCTCTCGCTGACCTCGTGCGGCGACAAGGCTTTCGCCGCGACGGAGAAAACGAAGATCGTTTTCATCGCCGGCAAAAAGAGCCACCCCTCCGGCCAGCACGAATTCAACGCCGGAGCGATCCTCCTCGCCCGCGCCCTCAACGAACAGAGCGGCCTGCCGGTCGAGGTGAAGGTCGTCCACAACGGCTGGCCCGAAGATGAATCGGTCTTCGAAGGAGCGAAGGCGGTCGTGATCTACTCCGACGGCAATGCAAGCCATCCTGCCAACGGCAACGAAGCGAAGATCGAGGCCATGCTCGCGAAGGGCGTCGGTCTCATGTGCATGCATTACGCCGTCGAGGTACCGAAGGGCGAACAGGGCGAGCGATTCAAGAAATGGATCGGGGGTCACTACGAGAGCGGCTACTCCACCAATCCCCACTGGACCGCGGGAGTCGAGATCAAGGAAGGCCACCCCATCAGCCGCGGCGTGCCCGGCTTCAGCGCAAACGACGAATGGTATTACAACATGCGTTTCGCCGATCCGAAGACGGCCGAAGACATCGTCACCGGCGTGCCCACCCGCGAGAAGATCAACCGCTACATCCACTGGACGCCCGACGGCGAAAAGAATCTCGGCAAACGCCAGACGATGATGTGGGCGGTCGAGCGTCCCGATGGCGGGCGCGGCATCGGTTTCACCGGAGGTCACTGGCATCGCAACTGGGCGATCGATGATTTCCGCAAGCTCGTCCTCAACGCGATCCTCTGGACCGCGAAGGTCGAGGTGCCGGACGGTGGCGTCGTCTCCGAGCCCGTCACCGAGGCCCAGCTCAACGAGAACCTCGATCCGAAGGACAAGATGGAGCACGTCGCCCTTCCCTCGCAGGCCGATCTCACCCAACCCGCCGCCGAGCCGGTCGAGTTCCGCTGGCCCGGGAAGAAGTGACCTTTCTCCCGTGAAAATCGGCCTGCTCGATTCCGGTGTCGGTGGTCTCTCGGTCTTGCGCGAGATCCACCGGCTCCTGCCCGGTGCTTCACTCCACTATGTCGGAGATTCGGCCTGGTGTCCCTACGGCACGAAGAGTCCCGAGGTGATCCAGCGCCGCGTCTTCGAGATCGCCGACTACCTCCTCGGCCACGGCGCGGAGATCCTCGTGATCGCCTGCAACTCGGCCACGATCCAGGCGGTCGGAGCCCTGCGGGCCGAGTATCCCCTGCCCGTCGTCGGGATGGAGCCGGGAGTGAAACCCGCGGCGGAGCGCACCCGCAGCGGCGTCATCGGCGTGCTCGCGACCGAGGCCTCGCTCGCCGGAGAGAAATTCCACCAACTCGTCAACACCCACGCCAGCGGCGTCCGGGTCATCACGCGTCCGTGCCCGCGTTTCGTGGAACTCGTCGAGGCGGGCATTCTCGACGGCCCCGAGGCCGAGGAAGCGGTGGACGAGGCCCTCGCCCCGCTCCTCGAGGCGGGTGCGGATGTGTTTGTGTTAGGTTGCACGCATTATCCCTTCCTGCGTCCGGTGATCGAAAGGCGCCTGCCCGAAGGCAGCGTCGTGATCGACACCGGACCCGCCGTCGCGAAGCGCGTCGAGTCGTTGCTACCTTTGGGAGGTACAGATCACCCGGGAACGATCCAGATCGAGACCACCGGCCCGCTCGGTCAACTCGAACAGCTTCTCCCTCGCCTGCTTCCCGGCTTGGCCGTGCAAAGCGCGGCTTGCCGGATCGGCGGGGATCCGGATTGAATGCTTGGTCCGGCGGGGTCTCACTCCGTTTTCTTCACTGCGGCCTCGATGTCGGCACGACGCTGCATCGGTTTGCCATTGTATTTTTCCCGCCACCCTTTCACCTTTTCGGCATCGACCGGAGGGGCTTCGTTGCCAAAGCTCTTCCGCACGAAGCTGATGATCTCAGCGAGTTCTTCATCCTTCGCCATGGCTCCGAGCGGGGCCATCACCCCGAGGTATTTGGCGTCCTCCTTGGCGATGCCGGTGAAAATGATTGAAGCCAGCAATTCGCCGTCGCCATGCGTCGCGATCACTGATCCGGCGAGCGGCGGAGCCATCGCCGTCGGCGTGCCGGCCCCGATGCCCTTGCCGTCAGGTCCATGACAGGCGGCGCAAAGCGTGTAAGTGACCGATTGGGCCGAGGCCATTCCCGCGGCGGAAACAACGACGACACTGAGGAGGGTGAGAAGGTTGCGTTTCATCGATCAAACGATCCGTCCAAGCCAAGGCAAAGTCACTGCGGCAAAATGCCGCAGTGGATGGACAATCTTCCTCCGTGGGCCACGTTTCGCCGATGCCACTAGCCTCACCAACGGAAACGAGCGGTTCGCTCTGGAAGCGGACCTTCGGTCTTGATGAAGTCTGGGTCGGAGGCTCGCTTTCGTCGCGATTCCTTCTCTTTCTCAGATGGTTCGCGCTCGCCGGGCAGGCTGCGACTCTTTGCTCCGCCTATTGGATGGGCCTCGACTTTCCGATTCACCGGTGCTGGATCGCCTTGGCCGTCACCGCAGGCTCGAATGTCTTTCTCGCCTGGTGCATCGGACGCCGTGGCGGGCAGTTGCGCGACGACTTTTTCCATTTCGTACTCTGGGATCTGCTCCTCATCACCCTCCTCCTGCATTGGACGGGAGGACTCGCCAACCCCTTCGCGGTGTTCTATCTGGTGCACCTCGTCCTCGCGGCACTCACCTTGAAGACTTCAGCGGTTTTCGGCCTGGGATTGATCGCCACCGGTGCGTGCGGCTGGCTCTGGCTCCATGCCGTCCCGTTGCGGATGCGGGACGGATCGACTCCGCCGGAGTCCCTCACCATCGCCGGAACCCTCATCGCCCTCGTCACCGCGGGAGTTTTCATCCTCACCACCCTGCTCGCCATGCGAGAGCGGTCTCGCCGTCTGCTGCGCGAGCGGGAACGTCTCCGGGAAGACCTCGCCGACCGCGATCGCTTTCTCGCCGTGTCCGCTCTTGTGACCGGCTTCGCCCACGAGTTGGGCACGCCCCTCGGCACGATCCGCCTCGCCGCCGAAGAGCTTCAAAGCCCCGACGAAATGCAGATCGCGGAGCGCATCCGGAGCGAAGCCCTGCGATGCACGAAAGTGCTCGAACGGCTCCGCGAGCTTGGCCCCGAGGTCGATCAACTGGCCGGGAGTGAGTGCGAGGCACGCGAGCTGATCGAAGAAGCCCTCGGCAAGCTCGGCGAAGAGGAGCGCTCCCGCATCGAGTTGTATCTCGAGGGGGGCATGAGGGTGAAGGGCGCGGGTTTGCCCGAGGCGCTCCTCGTCCTCATCCGCAATGCCTTCCGCGCCACACCGGATGGCATGACCATCGTTTTGAAACTCGCCCGCGAATCCGGCCATGCGGTCTTCACGGTGCGCGACCGCGGATGCGGGTTCAGCGCCGAAATGTTGAAGCACGGGGGAGAGCCGTTTCGCAGCACGAGCCGCCCCGGCGAAGGCCTTGGTCTCGGACTCTTCTTCGTGAAACGTCTCACTGCCGCCGCAGGGGGCGGTTTCTCGATGCGGAACAACCCGGGCGGCGGTGCCAGCGTGATCCTGAGTCTGCCTCTCGCCAATCCTGACAAAACTCCATGATGAAGGTTCTCCTGATCGAGGACGACGAAGCGTTTCGCTCGACCCTCGCCTTTGCCTTGAAACGCCGCGGCCTGGCGGTGATCGAATCCCCGGACGCCGTGGGCGCCCTCGCCCTCGCCCCCGCCGGGGAAGCAATCGAAGGCATCGTCCTCGACATGCGGCTCGGCGGTGAATCCGGAGCCGACTCCATCAAAGCGCTCCGCGAGCATTGGCCGTCCGCGCGCCTCGTGATCCTCACCGGCTACGGCAGCATCCCCGAAGCGCTCCACACGATGCGGCTCGGAGCGGACGATTATCTGCTGAAATCGGCGGGAGCCGACCAAATCCTCGAGGCCCTTCGCGGCAACTCACAGGGAACGACACGCTCCGCTCCGGCCCCGGTCCCAAGCCTCGCCCGGCTCGAATGGGAGCACATCCAGCGCGTTCTCCACGAATGCGGAGGCAACGTTTCGCGCACCGCCGAAGTCCTCGGCATCGATCGGCGCACCCTGCAGCGGAAGCTCGCGAAACTTCCGCCGGAATCGTGATCGTACCGGTGCGGCATTTCACCGCATGTTCACGGGGAGGACCGGAGCGCACCTTCGCGCATGGACTTCCCTCCCTTCTTCATGGACCACCTTGCCGGAGGCCGGCTGATCATCGGCCTGATCGCTTCCGTCCACGTGCTTATCAACCATCCGCTGGCCGTAGGTGCCTATCCGCTCCTCGTGTGGATGGAATGGTGGGCTCACAAGAACAATCGTCCGGACGTCGACCGGCTCGCCTACAAGATCACTTTCATCGTCTTCATCGTGACGACCACGGTCGGTGCCATGACCGGCGTCGGGATCTGGCTCTCGACCTCGCTCTACGCGCCCTTTGCGATCGGATCCCTCCTGCGCGTCTTTTTCTGGGGCTGGTTCGCCGAATGGTTCGTCTTCATCGCCGAAGTCTGCCTCATCATGTGGTGGTTCCTGAGCTGGAAATCGATGTCGGTCGACGCCGCCTCCAAAGTCCGTCACATCCGCATCGGCATTGCGCTCGCGATCATGTCGTGGATCACCATGGCTCTCATCGTAGCCGTGCTCGGCTTCATGATGAAACCGGGCGAGTGGAGCCAGACCCGAGCCTTCATCGACGCGATGACCAATCCGCTCTACGCGCCGCAGCTCGGCTTCCGCACCTTCTTCGCTCTGATGACCGGTGCCGTCTTCATCTGGTTTGCCGCGTTTTTCTTCACGAAAAGACAAAGCACCGACCTGGGTGACCGCGGCCCCGCGATCCGCCGCTGGCTCGTTTACCGGATGTCCCACGTCGTTTTTGTCAGCCTGCTCCTCACCTACCTCTTCGGCATCTGGTATTGGAACGCGATTCCCGAAACGATGAAGGCGAACAGCTCCGTCGCGCTCCTCACCCAGCAGTTCATGGGTTGGCACGAGCAGTTCAAGACGCTCCTCGGCTGGACGCTGGCCTGTTTTCTTTTCATCGCCATCGTCGGGATCAACGACTTCTTCACCCTGCCCCGCTGGGCGCTGCTCATCCCGACCTTCATGGGGATCTGGATGCTCGGCCACTTCGAGCGGGCCCGGGAGTTCATGCGAAAGCCCTGGGTCATCGGCGAATACATGTATTCGAACGGCGTCCACAAGGACGAGCTCGCCTTCCTCCAGAGTGAAGGGCTCCTCAAGCACGCCACCTACGCGACCCACCGCGAGGTCACGGATGCGAACCTCGTCGAGAGCGGCCGCGATGTTTTCATGATGGCCTGCTCGCGGTGCCACAGCACCACCGGGTTCAATGGCGTCGTCGAGAAACTCGAGATCATGTATGGCGCCGACAAACCCTGGGACCCCGCCGCGATGCAGGCCTTCGTCGCCGGCATGCACCAGACCCGCACCTACATGCCGCCCTTCCCCGGTACCCCCCGCGAAGCCGAGGCTCTCGTCGCCTACCTCCTCGAACTCCGCGAGACCCGCGAATCACTCCCCGGAGCCCAGAGTGCCGGCGTCGTCGTAGCTCCCGCTCCCGGAGTGAACCTCAGCAAACAATGATCTGCCAAGTCATGATCCCCATCCTCGCCAACACTCCCGTCCCGCGCGACCTCCCGCTGCCGCTCCCCTTGCCCGAGGGTGTGCTCGCGTTTCTCCTGGTGATCTTCTTCCTCGTTCACATCCTTTTCGTGAACCTCATGGTCGGAGGATCGGTCTTCGTCCTTGTCTTCGAGCTGCTGGGGCTGCGGAAAAAAGGCTACGACGATCTCGCCCACGAGATCGCCAAGACTGTCAC
>JALRFZ010000273.1 GCA_023253615.1 Verrucomicrobiales bacterium
ATCTCCCCGTCCGCGGCGTCGGCCCGACCGCCTGGACCACCGATGAAAAAGAGCGCACCCACATCCGCCGCCGGTTCGCCCTCCTCGGCCAGACGATCGACACGATGCGGATCTGGGACATCCGGCGGGGTGTGCAGGCGATCCGGGAGATGGAGGACGGGGACAAACCCAAGCTCTGGCTCCAATCCAGCGGCGTGATGGCCGGAAACGCTCTCTACGCCTCACTTTTCGAAAAAGACATCCACCGCCTCGATCTCCACGCCCTGCCCCTGAGCCATCAGGAGGGCCCCGAGTTGCTGAACGTCCTCCGTTTCACCGATCTGCCCCAGATCGCCGCGATCGCCGCCGAGCGCAGCCAGTTGCGAATCTACGGCAAGCCGGACGATTGGAGCTACGTCACGGAGGCGGCGAAGAAGTTCGGATGGCCCGAGAAGCAGGTGCAGGTGCAGGTTCTGGAAGAATGACAGGATGATCCGTGAGGCGGGCGGCATAGAGAATGGCCGCTGCAATGTCTTCCTCTTCAAGAAACTCGTAGTCCGCCAGGATTTCTTCCTTGGTCGCACCGGCCGCCAGGAGTTCCAAAAGATCGGTCACACGGATGCGGTAGCCCCGGATACAGGGGCAACCTCCACATTTGCCCGATTCAATGGTGATCCGATCCAGCAATTCCATAGAGGAACTTTCCTGTGAAAGCTGCCTCCGTCAATCCGGAAGACCGTTTGCATCTCGACCCGGGTCACACTCCCCGTCACCGTCCTTGACCATCGCCCGCGATGCGGCACCTTCCCGGGGAATGACTGTCCGCACCCGTTTCGCCCCCTCTCCCACCGGTTTCCTCCACATTGGCGGTGCCCGCACCGCGCTCTACAACTGGCTCTACGCAAAACGCCACGGGGGCACTTTCCTCCTCCGGGTCGAGGATACCGATGCCGATCGCAGCACGACGGAGTCGATGCAGATCATCCTCGACGGGCTCCGCTGGCTGGGCCTGGAGTGGGATGAAGGTCCGGGAGTGGGTGGTCCCTGTGGCCCCTATTTCCAAAGCGAGCGTGTCGGGATCTACGACCGCTACCTCGCCAAGCTCGAAGCCGCCGGTCTCGTCTACGAGGACGAAGGGGCGATCCGTTTCCGCGTTCCTGACAAGCTCATCACCGTTTCAGACCTGGTCTGCGGTGAGGTTTCCACCAATCTCAAGGAAGCCGGCTCGCGCCGCTACGACGCCGACCTGAAACGCGAGGTCGAAGCAAACCCGGATATCGTCATCAAGCGGCCGAACGGCGGCTACATCTTCCACTTCGTGAACGTCGTCGATGACATCGAGATGGCGATCACGCACGTCATCCGGGGCGAGGACCACCTTTCCAACACGCCGAAACACCTCGCTCTCTTCGAGGCCTTCGGGGTGACGCCGCCCCAATTCGCCCACATCCCGCTGAACCTGAATCCCAGCGGCACGAAGATGAGCAAGCGCGACCAGGGCGCCCTCATCCACGAGTATCAGGATGCCGGCTTTCTCCCCTCCGGCGTGAACAACTACATGGCTCTGCTCGGTTGGTCGGCCAAGGACGATCAGGAGATCTTCACGATGGAGGAACTCAAGAGCCGTTTCGATCTCACTGGGGTGAACAGCTCGAATTCCAAGTTCGACTTCGACAAATGCCGCTGGGTGAACGGCGAACATCTCAAACGCCTCACGACGGAGGAGTTCGAGCAGCTTGCCGGTCCGTTCCTTGCCAAAGCAGGGATCGCTCCGGAAGATCCCCGCGTCCCCACCGCGCTCGGACTCGCGCGCGACCGCGTCCAGACCCTCGGCGAAGTGCCCGCGATCATCGGCACGATTTTCGCCGGGTCCGTCACCTACGACGAGGCGTCCGTGGCGAAGGTGAAAGAAAAAGCGGATCTCGCGGCCGTGATCGAGGCTCTCATCACCAGTCTCGAAGCCGCTTCCGATTGGTCCATCGACGGTATCAAGGCGGCGGTAACGTCCGGAGCCGAATCCCTCGGAGTGAAGATGGGGACCCTGATGCTCCCCTGTCGCGTCGCGACGATGGGCAGCACCAGCGGAGCCGACCTCGTACCCGTGCTCGTCCTGCTCGGCAAGGAAGAGACCGTGAAGCGGCTTCGAGGCTTCGGCGGGATCATTGCCTGAGGGAATTCTCCGGCGAAGAGATCGTCCTACAATCGAGCGAAGGGATCGTCTCGATGGGGATGAGGACGAACTTGTCGCGCCGCAGGGCGT
>JALRFZ010000302.1 GCA_023253615.1 Verrucomicrobiales bacterium
ACAAGAACGACGGCGACAAGGTCGCCAAGGGCGATGTCGTGGCCATGATCGGCAACGGCCTCGCCGACCGCTTGCAGCACGATGGCTGGACCGAGACCTGGCTGCAGGTGGCGAATCCTGACCAAGAGCTCGCCTTCCGCAATCTCAGCCACACCGGCGACCGCCCCCGACATTACCCGCGCTCGAAGGGCTTCACCGAGATGCCCGATTACCTCCGCCACGTGAAGGCCGACGTGATCTTCGCCTTTTTCGGCTACAACGAATCTTTCGCCGGCTCGAAAGGCCTGCCCGATTTCGAGAAAAAACTCGCCGACATGATCCGCGACCTGCGCGAGGCCCGGTCCGGAGGGACGCGTCCCGATGGCAAGATCCCGCGCATCGTCCTCTTCAGCCCGATCGCCCACGAGAATCTGAACGACCCGAACCTGCCCGACGGCAGCGAGAACAACCAGCGGCTCGCGCTTTACACCGCTTCGATGCAGAAGGTCGCGGGACATGAGGGCGTGGCCTTCGTGAATCTCTTCGAGCCGACCCAGAAGCTCTACGAAGAGATCGCCGAGCCGCTCACAATCAACGGCGTTCATCTCAACGCCCTCGGCCACCGCCACGTCGGCAAGGTCATCGCTGCGGCGCTCTCGGAAAAAGTGCCCGCCGCGACCGACGCCGAGCTCGAATCCGTGCGCGAGGCCGTGCTGGACCAGAACTGGCATTGGCACAACCGCTACCGCGCCACCGACGGCAACGACATCTGGGGCGGACGCTCCACCCTGACCTTCGTCAACGACCAGAGCAACGCCGAGGTCCTCCAGCACGAGCTCGCCATGCTCGACATCATGACCGCGAACCGCGATCCCAAAATTTGGGCGCGCGCCAAGGGCAGCGATGCCAAGGTCGACGACAGCAACGTGCCTGCTCCCGTGCCGGTGATCTCGAACGTGGGCGGGGGCAGCAAAAGCTCGAGCGCGGAGAAGGAAGGCACTCTTCAGTATCTCAGCGCCGAGGAGAGCCTCGCGAAGATGACCGTGCCGAAGGGATTCAAGGTCAATGTCTTCGCCGATGAGACGAAGTTTCCCGAGATCGGAAACCCCGTGCAGATGCAGGTCGATTCCAAGGGCCGCCTCTGGGTCGCCGCTTGGAAGACTTATCCGAAGTGGGAGCCGCTCAAGCCCATGGACGACTCGCTCGTGATCCTGCACGATGACGACCGCGACGGCGTCGCCGATCGCCGCACCGTCTTCGCGAACGTGCATTGCCCGCTCGGCTTCGAATTCTGGAACGGCGGAGTCATCGTCACCTCGCAGCCCGACATTCTTTTCCTCAAGGACACCGACGGGGACGACATCGCCGATGTCCGCTACGTGCTTTTCCAGGGCACCGACTCGGCCGACACCCACCACGCCGCGAACAACCTGATCTATGGTCCCGATGGGGGGATCTATTGGCAGAGCGGGGTCTTCATGCAGCACAACCACGAGCATCCCTGGGGGCCCTCGCTCGAGTCGACCGCCTCGGCGATGTATCGCTTCGACCCGCGCCGCTACACGATCGCTTTCCACGCCAACAACTCGCCGAATCCCCACGGCACCGCCTTCGATGAGTGGGGCTACCACTACGCCAACGACGGCACCGGAGGTCGCAGCTACCAGGTCATCCCCGATGGCAAGGGCTTCAAGATGCGTGAGCTGCTCGTGAAAGAGGTGCGTCCCGTGACGGCCGACGAGATCGTCTCGAGCCCGAATTTCCCCGACGAGATGCAGGGCAATTTCCTCGTCTGCAACACGATCGGTTTCCTCGGCATCAAGCAATACAAGCTCCATCGCGAGGGTTACAAGGATGCCGAGCGCGAGTTCAAGTTCGGCGAGGTCTGGGGCACGCCAACCGAGGAATTGATCAACAGCAGCGACCGCAATTTCCGCCCGACCGACGCCGTCTTCGGCGGCGACGGCGCCCTTTATGTCTCCGACTGGCAGAACGTCATCATCGGCCACATGCAGCACAACATCCGCGACCCCAACCGCGACAAGAAACACGGCCGCGTCTTCCGCATGGTCTACGAGGGGCGCCCGCTCCAGGAGCCCGTCGCCATCGACGGCGAGCCGGTCGCGGCCCTGCTGGAGAATTTCAAACACCCGGCTCTCGGCGTGCGCCACCGCACCCGCGTCGAGCTGAGCGAACGCAAGACCGACGAGGTCATCGCCGCGACGAAGGCCTGGGCCGCGAAACTCGATGGCAAGAAGAAGGAAGATGCGCGTCTCCTCCTCGAGGCGCTCTGGGTGCACCAGCAGCACAACGTGCGCGACCGGGCCCTGCTCGATCTCGTGCTCGCCTCGCCCGAGCCACACGCGGTGATCGCGGCGAAGACGGTGCAACACCACTGGGACGTCGCCGATCCGGTTCTGAACGTGGTCACCAGCCCCATCGAACAGCAGGAAGAAAAGATCGAGGTGAAGGTGCCCGCGAACTTCTCGAAGGCCGAGGCCGAGGTGTATCGGCTGGGGTCCGAGGTCTTCCACCGCGAGGCCCATTGCGTGACCTGTCACCAGCCGAACGGGCAGGGCATGCTGAACATCTATCCGCCGCTCGTGAAAAGCGCGTGGGTCACCGGGAGTCCGGAGCGGCTCATCAAGCTGACCCTGCACGGTCTCTGGGGGCCCATGGAGGTCAACGGGGTCCTCTACGATCCCGCCAAGGGCGTGCCGCCGATGACGGCCTTCAAGGCGATCCTGAAGGACGAGGAAATCGCCGCCGTGCTCACCTACGTGCGCAACACCTGGGGCAACGCCGCCTCCGTGGTGACGCCCGATCAGGTGAAAGCCGTGCGCGAGGCGACCAAGGACGTGCAGATGTTCCTGAAGCCCGAGGATTTGCTGAAGGAGTATCCGCTGGAGAAGTGAGGCGAAAAAGGTGTTGCCGGCAGGGATGCCGGCGCTCCCGGGGCGCTGGCGCGTTTGGCGCAGCGGGCTACCGTTCCGACGCAGCTGCTGCCGTGGGCATCCGTTTCTCACCACGACTTCACGTTGTCCGCCCACGTCTCGAAATCGGCGTCGGGTCCGGCGGACCAGATGAGGATGGATTCCGGAAGGTGCGTGCCGGGGGCTTCGGGATTTTCGATTTTGCCGTCAGCGTTCGTGTCGAGGCGCACGCGGTAGTGGTTGCCCCAAGGGTCCCAGAGTTCGCCGGAGCCGTCTTCGTCGAGGGTGATGCCCCTTCGAAAGCGTCCTTCGCCCATTGGTTTTGCGGCTTTGTCGGTATAGAAAGTGATTCCCCGGAGATTCCGTCCGCCCGGTTCCTTTTGCGTGTCCGATCCGAAAAGGATATCCATCAACGCGTGTCCGGAGTCGATCGTGACATCGTTCGCGGGATCGAGGAGGGGATATTCGCGGTACTCGGTGGCGTACGCGTCGATGGCGTTTTTAAGGTTGTGGGCGGTGTTCTCCGCATGCGCGTGCTCGGCCTTGCGAAGAGCGCCCGAGGCAACCGGAAACAGCAAACCGACGAGGATCCCGACCAGAAAAAGCACAATGGGCGCGCAAACCAAAACCCCGATCAAAACCCAGGCCCACTTCGGAATCTTCATCCCTCGCTTCTACCACCCCACCACCTCCTCCGTCAATCCTCACGAAAACAGCTCGCGCATCGGCTCGCCGTGATACAGCGGCATCGGTCTCCCGGCGGTATCGGTCCAATGCGCGTCTTTTGGAATCCCGAGGGCATCGTAGATCGTCGCGGCGAGATCCTCGGGACGGCGCGGGTCACTCGCGGGATGGCCGCCGAATTTGTCGGTCGAGCCCAGCACCGCACCACCGGTGATGCCGCCACCCGCGAACCAGACGGTCTGCACCGCGCCCCAGTGATCGCGGCCGGGCAGCGGCACGCCGCGCAGGGTGGAGATCTTCGGGGTTCTCCCGAATTCACCGGCCATGACGACAAGAGTGTCGTCGAGGAGACCACGTTCGCCGAGATCGTCGAGCAAGGCGGAGACGGCGCGGTCGGTCGGCGGGAAGAGGTAGTCGCGCAGATTCGGGAAGATGGCCTGGTGGTTGTCCCAGGTCTCGTTGTTGCCGAGATTCACCTGTACGAGACGCACGCCCGATTCGACGAGCTGGCGCGCCATCAGGAGCGACCAACCGAAGGAATTCCGGCCGTAGCGGTCCTGCGTCGCGGCATCGACGCCATGCACGTCGAAGGCGGCCTGCACCTTGGGATCGGAGAGCAGGCCCACGGCCATGTCGCGATAGCGGTCCACGCCGCCCGCGGTCGAGGCGGCCTCGAGATGGCGCTGTTGTTCGTCGAGCACGCCGCGGAGGGTGAGGCGGTCCTGGAATCGCTCGAAGTCGATCGTGTCGGGCAGCTCGAGGCTGAAGGTGCGGTAGGGAATCTGCCGGTCGAGTGGTCCGTCGGCGTGATGGAAATCATACTGCGGAAAGGCACCGTAACCGACCGCGTCGTAGGGCGCGGCCTCGAGGAAGAAGGGATCCTTGTGGCGCCCTAACAAACCGCCGAATTGTCCGGGGATGGTGCGTCCGCCGCGGTGGATGAGCTTCTCCGGAAGAATGAGCGAAGAGGGGAGGGCTTCCTGCGAAGGCAGCATCTCCGCGGCGAGGGCGGCGATCGAGGGCCAGTCGCCCTCGGTCGGTTTGGTCGGGTCGAAGGACGGCGTCGTATCGGACCGCCCCGTCAACATGATGCAGTGGCCCTTCGAGTGATCGTTCGACCCGTGGCTGAGCGAGCGGCAGAGCGCCCACGAATCGGAGCGTTTCGCGAGTTCGGGGAGGTGCTCGCAGATGTGGAGACCGGGCGTCTTCGTCGCGATGGGGCGGAATTCACCACGGATGTCGCTCGGCGCATCGGGCTTCATGTCGAAGCTCTCAAGCTGGGAAAGGCCGCCGGAGAGGAAGATGTAGATGACGTTCTTCGCCTTGCCGGGCAGGGCTCCGGTGGATCCGGCGAGGGCTTCGAGGGCGGCGAGACGGTCGAGCCCGAGGCCGCCCGCGAGGCCGATCGAGCCGGCTTTGAGAAAGGCGCGCCGCGTCGATCGGGCGGCGGAGTGGCGGAGGCGTGGCGAACGGAAATCCGAGGACATGGCGGTGACCGGAGGCGGTTGACGACGGAGGGAGGATCGCAGATTTCGGAGCAATGGGGAAGCCTCCGAAGGGCACGGCATCGCGCCTGGCGCGCAGTGGCATGGGCATCCTGCCCATGCGTCGTGGAAAGACGTTCGAATCGGCAAAAGCCGGAAATCTCCCTCGATGAATCGTTGGGGGACGGCGGACGTCGCGCCACGATGCATGGGCAGGATGCCCATGCCACCCAAACCTCACGCCAGCAACTGCGTCACCACTTTCGCGCCCTGGTCGTTGGTGAGGGAGGCGGCGAGGCCGTTGCGCTTGTAGGTCAGCTTCGTGTGAT
>JALRFZ010000311.1 GCA_023253615.1 Verrucomicrobiales bacterium
AGCTCCACACCCCCGTATAAACGAAAAAACCCACTGACATTCAGCGGGTTACCGAAAAAATAAAGTGGTCGGGGTGACAGGATTCGAACCTGCGACCTCGTCGTCCCGAACGACGCGCGCTACCAGACTGCGCTACACCCCGGGGTCCCGGTGGCGCAGCTGTAGGGATTCGAACCCCAAACCTTCTGATCCGTAGTCAGATGCTCTATCCAGTTGAGCTACAGCTGCTTTACCGTGATTCCGGAAACCGGAAAATCCCCAGCCGGGTGGCCGGAGCGGAGGGTAATGTGCGCCGTTTCCGGCCTTTGACAAGGGAAATTTGCACGCCTCCGCGCCACCTCTTCCTGCCGCTTGCCGGAGCGGGTAACGCGGCGTTTGTTCTCTCCGGAACCACCCCCGCCCATGAGAGTCAAAACCCCGCTCGCGATCCTGAATTTCGCCCTCGCCGCCATCTTCGTGCTCTTCGCCTGGATGCAGCGCAACGACATCGACCCGGCGATCTACGACCGCCCTTCGGTGATCGACGCGGCGCTCTGGCTCGCCTTCTACCTGCTGATCGCGGTGCTCTTTCTCATCGTCACCTTCCGCCGGGTGCCCCGGTGGCTCCTGCTGATCGCGGCGATCGCCTGTCTCATCGAGATGGTCCGGACGGGCCCGGGTCTATATGAAAATGTTGTCGGGGAAAAGGAGTTCACAATGACGCAGGTGAGCATGTCGGCGGAGGACCCGCGGGTGGAGCTATCCCGCGAATTCTTCGGAGCCGTGATCGCCCTCGCCGGGGTGGGCCTGATCGCCTGGCAAAATCGCCGCCAGGCGTGACCCGTGACCCTCACTCTCCCGGGACGAGACGGAAGATGGCGCCGCGCCAGTCGAGGAAGAGGGCTTCGCCGTTTTCGTCGGGGCAGATGCCGGTGGGCTGCACGGTGGGGTTGGCGGGATCGGCGGGTTTGTCGATGACGTGGTTGGCGATGGTTTTTTTCTGTCCGGCATCGTAGTGCAGGGCCCAGAGGTTGCCGAAGCGCCAGTCGCCGTAGAGGAAGGCGCCGGCGAGCCCGGGGATGGCCTTGCCGCGATAGACGTAGCCGCCGGTGATGCTGAGCCCCTCGGCGCGGTTGTATTCATGGATGGGATCGATGAGGACGGCATCCTTGGGCGGAGCGACCTGTTTCTGCTGGCCGAGGGCGGCGAGGAGGGGCTCGCGGCCGGGGAAGGCGTGGGTGGCTTCCTTGTAGTTCCACCCATAGTTGCCGCCTTTTTCGATGAGGTTGATTTCCTCGTAGAGATCCTGCCCGACGTCGGCGAGGTAGAAGAGTCCGGTCTCGGGATCGATCGCGGCACCCCAGGGATTGCGCAGGCCGTAGGCCCAGATCTCGGGCGCGGCGTTCGCGGTTTCGATGAAGGGATTGTCGGAGGGGATGCCATAGGGGCGGGACCCGGTGCGGCTGTCGACATCGATGCGCAGGACTTTGCCACACCAGCTCGTCAGCTTCTGCGAGAGAAGGTGGACGCCGTTTTTCATGCCGCCGTCACCGGAGCAGAGGTAGAGCATGCCGTCTCCCGGACCGAAGAAGACGTTGCCGGAGTTGTGGTTCCACTCGGGTTCCTGCACTTCGAGGAGGACACGCTCGCTCGCGGCATCGGCGGCGTCGGGATCGCTCTTGGAGACGGTGTATTCAGCGAGGACGAGGCGCTTGGGCCCTTGGCGCGAGAAGGTGATGTAAAAGCGCCCGTTTTCCTTGAACTTCGGGTGGAAAGCGAGTCCGAGGAGACCTTCCTCGAAATCTTTTTCGACGGACATGGAAGTGGTCATGTCGAGAAAGACCTTGGCCGAGGTGGCGGCTTCGTCGGCGGGGAGGAGTTTGATCTTGCCGGTCTGCTCGACGAGAAAGCGCCGCTGCGTGCCATCGGGCGCGATCTGCACGGAGACGGGGCGCTCGATCGCGAGACCGCCGTAGATTTTTTCGAGCTTCACTTTCGGAGCCTCCGCGGACGAGGCGGGAACGAGGGATCCGAGGAGCAGCGCGGCGGAGAGGCAGACGGGGGAAAGAAACTTCATGTCGGCTAGAGTAGGGAGTTTTCTTCCTGCTGGCAACCCTTGTCAGAGACTTGAAAAGGCCATAGCATCCGCCCATGCCCCTCCCCTCCCCCCGGGATCTCATCCGTCTCTCCCGCGATCGCAACGCGCTCCTGAAGGTCTCGCTGGCGCTCGTCGTGGTCTCGATGATGATCTCCGTTCCGGTATCGAAGCTGGTGCCGGGACCCATGGCCGCCTTTGCCGCCAAACGGCCCGACAGTGCCGCGGCGTGGCTCGCCCTGATTCGTTTCGGCGCTCCGCTCCCGGCCGAGCCGGAGGGGGTGACGTGCTTCGATTTCGCGATCGATCCCGGCAGCTCGATGTATGCCGAGGAGTTCGAAGCGGCGCTGGAGGATCTCGGGGCCGATCCGGCGGCTCCGGTGCTGCGGATCTGGTGGGAGGGGCTCGT
>JALRFZ010000446.1 GCA_023253615.1 Verrucomicrobiales bacterium
ACTCCCGACTCGACGAGGCGGCGGGCGAGGAGGAGCTGTTGGCCCCAGCGGTTGCGGCCGTAACGGTCGCGGGTCGCGGGATCCTCCTTGCTCAGATCAAAGGCGTCGCGGGTCTGCGGATTGGTGAGCAGGGTCATGGCCTGGCTCTCGAATTCATCAAGGGCGCCGAGTTCACCTTCCTTGTCGAAGGCGCGCTCGAGCTTGTCGAGGCTCTTGCGCAGGGCGACGCGGTCGCTGAGGCGGCGCGTCTCGGCGGCGTCGCTGAGCCCGATGTTCGGCACGGTGAAATTGGGGCGGTTCGGGTCGTCGCTGACTGAGAAAGGCGCGAAGGCATCGCCGAGGTAGGCGGGGCCGTTGTATTCGAGCGGCGGATTCACCCCGATGTAGTTCGGGAGCGGGTTGCTGCGTTTGCCATTCTGCGAGCGCAGGTAATGGGCCACCGACATCCAGTCGGGGAGGCGCGGCTTCGGTTTGTCGCGTTCGTCGCTGTCGCCCGAGAGCATCTGCATCGAGCCCGCGGGGTGACCGCCCGCCTTCTGGTTCATCGAGCGCACGATCGTGAACTTGTCGGCGATCTTCGCGTTCATCGGGAGCAGCTCGGTGAGCTGCATGCCGGGAACCTTGGTGGAAATGGTCTTGAAGGGACCGCGGTACTCGCTGCCGATCTCGGGCTTCGGATCGTAGGTATCGACGTGGGACTGCCCGCCCGGGAGCCAGACCATGATGATCGCCTTGCGTTCGGACTGCGGCAGGGCGGCATTGGTGGCGCGCAGCTTCATCAGCGCCGGCCAGGAAAGCGTGGCCATGCCGGTGAGGCCGATCTGCATGAAACCGCGTCGATCGAGCGGGCCGGAGCAGCGGAAGGGGGAGTCGTGGGTGGACAGGGCGGGTGGGGAGGGTGATCGGTAAACGGTGCTCGGTAAACGGTGGAGTGCGGGAGTAGTGGAGTTTTGTCAGGACCACGGATGGACACGGATCAACACGGATGGGCTTCGGCGCGCTGTCTCTGATCCGTGTGAATCCGTGTTCATCCGTGGTTTAAATTCTTTAACTACTTTGCGGCGAACGCGGCCAACTCCTTGCCGTCGGTGCCGTTCCAGATTCTCAGGGTGCTGTCTTCGCCGCCGGCGACCACGGTGGCGCCGTTGGCGGTGCTGGCGGCGGCTTGCATGAAGTCGGGGAGACCGGCGATGGAGCGGACCTCGCCGCCCTCGTCGTTGACGATGCGGACGCGGTTGTCACCCGCCGAGGTGACGATCTGGTTGGTCGCGCCGATGAACTGCAGGGAGGTGACTTCCTTGGTCCAGCCCTCGATCTTTTTCTTCCGTTCGCCGAGGATCATGTCCCACGAGATCACGACGCCGTCGGCCCCGGCCGAGGCGAGGACGCGGCCGTCGGCGCGGAAGGCGACGCCCATGACGTAGTGGGTGTGCCCCTCGAGCAGGTTCACCTGCTTGCCGGAGGCGATCTCGGTGACGCGGGCGATCTTGTCGGCGGCACCGGAGGCGAGGCGCTTGCCATCGGGCGAGAAATCGAGGCTCATGACGATGTCAGTGTGGCGGTCCTTCCACGTCGCGGTGGCCTTGCCGGTGGCGGCATCGAAGAGGGTCAGGTCTCCGCTCCGAGAGGGTTCACCCCCGCCGGTGGCGAGGAGTTTGCCATCGGGACTGAACTTCACGGCATTGACGCGGTCGGCGAAAAGCTGCGGCTCCTTCTCGCCGCCGAGAGTGCGCTCGAGGACCCAGCGAACGGTGGCTCCGGCGACGCGGGTCTTGCCATCGGGCGAGGTCGCGGTGAAGGCGCCATCCTGCCGCGCGGCGAGGGTGGCGTTGGGAGCGGCGGGTCCGGCCAGGTCTTCGACGGCGGTGCCGGTGGCGACGGCCCAGACGGTGAGGCGTCCGTCATCGAAGACGGCGGCGGCGCGCTGGCCGTCGGCGGAAAGGGCGACGGCGACGGGCTTCGTGGAGGGTTTGGTCAGGGTGGCCTTGGCCGCGGTCAGGGCGGCGGTAGCAGCGTCCTGCGATTTCTTGGCGGCGTCGATCGCGGCGTTGGCGGCGGTGATCGCGGCGGCATTCTTCGCCTTCGATTCGTTGATGCGTTTCACCTCCGCTTCGGCGTCCTTGATGTTGTTTTCGGTGGCGGAGACGGCGGCGAGGGCGGAGGTCTCCTTCATCGTGAAGGGCGCGAGTTTTTCCTGCGCGTCCTTCAGCTCCTTTTCCAAAGCGGCGTCGGCTTTGCCTTCGGGGGCCGCCTTGATCTTGGCGAGCACCTCATCGACGGCCTTTTGTGCTGTGGCTTTTTCATTCTGCGCCGGCTTCACCGCCTTCTCCTTTTCGGGCAGGACCTTCTGCATCGCGACGATGGCTTCCTGGGCCTTCTTCAACAATTCATCGAGGGCCTTGTTCTGCGCTTCGATCTTGGCGATGTCGGCTTTCTGGAAGGCCTGCTCGAGGGTCTCGCGGGCGACGGTCCACTCGTGTCCGGCCATGTCCTTCACGACCGCGGCGCTGCCGCGGAGTTCGGCGAGGGACTTGGCGGAGGCGACGTCCCAGACGCGGACGGAGCCGTCGGCGCAGCCGGCGACGAGCACCTTGCCATCGGCGGAAAGCTGGTGATTCAAGATCGCAACCTTGCCGGTCTCGGCGATCTTCTTCAGGAGAGCCTCGTCGGCGGGCTTCGGCGCGGCGACGGCGGGCGCGGCGGCGGAGACGGTCTCGCGTTTCCAGAGTTTCACCTCGCGGAAGCTGCCGCTGGCAAGGCGGGTGCCATCGGGGCTGAAAGCGAGCGACTGGACCATGGCGCGGTGAGCACCACCACCTTTGACGGCGGGGTCGGTGATCTCGGCGACCAACTGACGCGTGGCAAGGTCGTAGAGGAAAAGGCGGTGCCCGCGGCCGCAAACGGCATGGCGTCCGTCCTTCGTCAGGGCGAGGCTGTAGATCGGATCGATCCCGGGGGCGAGGGCCTTGAAGGTGACCTGGCGCTCGGCCTGCACGCCCGCCTTCGCTCCCTGGTCGATCCAGGTCTTGAGCACGACGATCTCGGCATCGGTCAGCTTCACCGCGCCGGACTTGTTGTTCGGCGGCGGCATCTCGATGTCGGGCGAATGGACCGAAGCCTCGACGAGGAGGCTCTCGGCGCTCTTGCCAGGGACGATGGAGGGGCCGGAGTCGCCGCCTTGGATCATGAGCTCGGGCGTCTCCATGTTCAGACCGGCCTTGGCGGTGGTCTTGTTGTGGCAGGAGATGCAGTTCGCCTTCAGGAAGGGATAGACGTCCTGGTAGAACTCGGGCTTCTCGACGGCATGGGCCGGGACGAAGAAAGCGACGAGAGCGGCTCCCTGACAAAGACCCCAAAGTTTGGAAAAGCGGCGAATCATTTCTGCGCGGTGGTGGCGGGTGCCGGAGCCGGTGCCGGTGCTGGAGCGGCCTTCGGCTTCACGGAGACGCGGATGGGCGACGAGACGTAGATGTCGACGATGTCCTTCGGCGCGGCGGCGTCGGTGGCGGCCTTCACCTTGGCGGTCATTTTTGTCATCATCGCCTCGGCTTCTTTCTGCTTCGCCTCGGCGGCCTTGGCGGCGCTGGCCATCTCGGTTTTCTTTTCCTCGGGAGCATTGGCGGCGTCTCCGGCGAGTTTCTTGGCTTCGGCGGCGATCTTCGCGGCTTCGGCCTCGGCTTTTTTCTTCTCCTCCTCGGCGGCCTTCACGGCCTGGGGATTGTAGGAATACTTGGCCACGGCGCTGCCGTAGAAGGCGATCGTGTAGTCGCCCGGCGCGGTCTTCAGGGCGGCGAGATCGATGACGGCTTCGGTCGCGTTGGCTTTCACGGGCAGGTCGAATTCCTTCACCCCTTCGAAACCGGCGCCATAGGCCTTCAACTTCATCGAGGTGCCGGAGAACTCACCGCGCCACTCGGCTTTCAGCGGAATCTTCAGGGTGGTGCCTTCGACGGCCTCGTAGACCTTGGGCTCGGCGGAGGTGATCGTGATCGGCGAAGGCTCGGCATCGGAGACCGAAACAGGCACGTCGGCGAAAAGGCGCGGGCTGGGGATTTCGCCTTTCGCATCCTTCACCGGCCAGGCCATCGAGGCGACGCGGCACTCGTGCGACACGTCCTTGCCGTCGATCTTCGCATGACCGGTGATGGTGGCGAGGGAATGCCCGGCCTTGGCGTTCGCATCGGCGCTGATGACGAGGTGCCCGACCGATTTGCCGGCGGGAATCTTGAGCCCGCTCGCGGTGACGCCGACGGGGAGGCCCGCCATCTTCAATTCGATCTCGCCGTCGAAGCCGTCGCGGCGCACCGCGAGCACCTCGAAGACCATGGCACCGCCGGCGCGGAGCGAGATCGGCTTGGAGAAGGCGGCGCGATCGCCGTTGCGCAGGGTCATGTGGACGGCCCAGGCGGCGATGGCGAAATCGGGCTGCGCTTTTCTCACGAGGAGGCGGTAGACATTCTGCGGATCGTTGCGGGTGCCTCCGAAGAGATCACGCACGGAGAGACGGTGGAGTCCGTCCTGCTTGATCTCGACCTTGCCGAGGACATCGGGCGAGCCGACGTCGTAGGGCGGGCCGTCATAGGAGTAGCCGTTGCTCGAGACCTTGATGGGACTGACAATGTCATAAAGCTCGGCCACGTCGGTGAGCGTCTCGACCGCGCCGTTCTTCGCGACGTGCTGCACGAGGACGAAGGGATCGGTGGGACGACCGATCCGCTCGGAGGCGACTTCGACCCACCAGACCTCGCCCTTTTTCGCCTCGAACTCGTAGCTGTCGACGTCGGCGGCGGGGAAGAAGCTGCCCGCGACATCGAGCGGCAGGGTGACCTTTTTCGCGTCCTTCGCCTTGTCGTTCGGCTCGACCTCGCTGGCCGGAGCGTTCGCGGCGAGCCCCTGCGGCGGCCAGGAAACCGCGCTGACACGCGAGGTCGAGGGCTGCTGCGGGACGGAGCCGTCGCCGGTCACCTCGCGCAAGGCGAGACGGTAGAAATGGCGCTCGCCGCCCTGGTAGGTGAGGTCGTTCACCTTGATCAGGTAGGTGCCGTCGGCGGGCGGGGTGAAGTCGATGACCCCGCCGGTGCGGTTCACGAGGAGATCGGCGCCCTTGTCGTTCGCGATGATGACGACGGGCGTGAGCCGCGAATCGATCCCGGTGGCGGCGCAGTCGACCGCGACACGCTGTCCCTTCTTGCCCTCGAAGGCGTAGAAATCGACGGCCCGCTTCGTCATCGTGGCGTTGCAGATCGTGTTGAGCGGCAGCTTCAGGGCGGTCTCGACGCTGTTGTTCGCCGCGGTGCGGGTGACCTCGTCGACGTTGCTCACGGAAAAGGCGCGGGCCGAGGAAATGCCGAGCCGCGAGAGGACGCGGGCCTCGTGCACGCCGACGGGCGCGTCGGGGGAGATGGTGACGAGGAACTTGTTTTCCACCGGCTTGCCGTCGGGTCCGGTGACGGGTTTGGCGGTGATCTTCGGCGTCGAAAACTGAAGCGCGGTGACCTCCTCGATGTTTTCCCCGGTGATCGTCACCTCGACGCTGCTGCCGGCCTTGCCGCCCATCGGCAGGGTCGTGAGAAGGCGCGGTGATGGCAGCACGACGAGCTGGGCCATCGCCGGGACGGCGAGGAAGAATCCTGACAAAGCGGCAAAGAACGGAACGCGTCGCATGGTCTCAGTGGTTGTAGAGAAATTCCTTGGTGTTCATGATCGCCCAGAGCAGGTCCTCGTAGGCCATGCGTTTGGCGCGGGCGGGGTCGATCGGTTTGTCCTGTGCGTCGGTGCGCGGCTTCACGAGAAAATCCTCGGCGATGCTCAGCTCCTCGCCGTCCGGCTCGCGGCTGAAGGCGGTGAGGTAGATCTCGCGGATGCCCTCGGTCACCGGCACCTCGGGTTTGGAAAGTTTCTCGGCGCGACCACCCGTGGCGGCGAGTTTCGCCTTCACCTCGGCGGAGTTCATGAGGTGGAGGCTCTGGGCGAGGCTCGAGGACTGGATGCGCTCGCATTCGCAGACGCTGGCGCCTTCGGGACGGCCGAACACTTTCAGGAAGGGGGCGGCGCGGTTGTAGCTGTTGTCCGGCAGGGCGATGGCGCGCGTACCGGGCGGGAGATCGGCGAAGTCGGTCTTCGCTCCGGTGAGTCCGTCGATCGCATCGAGGAGGACCTCGGGGGCCACGTGCTGCCGAGAGAAGGCCAGGGAGCGGGTGAAGCGTCCGT
>JALRFZ010000450.1 GCA_023253615.1 Verrucomicrobiales bacterium
ATGTCCGACGAGCGCATCCCGGCCCGCTCATCAAGCCGCACGCGGGTGAGCTGCCAGTCGTCCGCGCCGGGTTTGGCGTTTTCCTCGCGGATCAGGTTGGGTTTCGCCTCCGCGGCACGGGCGGACGAAGTGCCCTGAGAAAAGGCCACCGCCGGAGCGGCGGCCGAGGCGAGAAAGGAGCGGCGGGTCGGTTTCATGGACCCGTTCTAGTGGAAGCGGCGACTGAAGGCAATGGCGCGAAGGGGGGAGGGGGAGTTTCGGTGAGTCACGGGATACGAAGAGCAGTTGCTCCTGCCTTGGTTTCCAGATCGAGGAATGACAGCCATTCCGGAATTTCTCTCGAGATTTCGATCAGTTTTCCGGAATCAAAGCGGGCGATCTTGCGGTAGGGCCGGTCCACCTCGGAGTTGTCGTAGATGAACAGCCGGTCGGTCACGGGGATGAGTCTCGCGAGATTTTCCAGCGTCCTTTCATAACGAGCCATGATTTTGGCGTCGGGAACATCATGACCGCCCTTCGCCACTCGCTGGATCACGCGGGCCTGGCTCAGGTTCGGGCTCGCCAAGCCGATGAAATGGGCTTCAACGAGATAACCGAGTGACTGCGCTTCCTGCAAGAAAGCGATCTTGGCTCCGGCTGGGTCGGAGAGCACGGTCTCGAAGATAAAGGAGTGCCCCGCCGCGATCATCGCGCGGCGCTCCCGATCGGCGAGATTTGCCGATGCGATCGCGGTCTCCGGTTTCTGATTTCCGAAGATTTCGAGCGAGATCAGGTCGGCGTTGACGAATGGGAGTCGAGAGGACGAGAGAAAGTGATCGTAAAAGGTGGATTTCCCGGCCCCATTCGGACCTGCGAGTAGAACGATAAACGGAGCAGCCAAGGTCTTTATCTCGTTTTCGTTCCGTTAGATGAGCGAATGGGGCGCGCGTTGACGCGTTAACCGAGTCTTTTGAAAGCACCCTCAAGATGCCGAAGGCTCCTCGACAAAGATGCGATTCACCAACTGCCCGCGAACCCGGCTTCCGTCGGGCCTGACTTGGATAATGCGCTCGGAATCGCTTGGATCGACCTCATAAAGCGTCTGCCCTGTGAGTCCGAGCCGATCGCGCAATACCGGTGCAGGAGTGTGGCTGAATTGCTCCAGCGCCTCCAGAAGTCGCTGTCTTTCAGACGCCTCCTCCTCGGGAGTCAGATCGGACCACTTTTTCAGCGCCGTGATCGTCTTGGTAGTGAGCAGCGGCTCGATCGCCTTGCCGAGGCGGGCCCAATGCTCGACTTGGCCGGTGAGCGAACGGTCCGCATCCAGAGCCGCAGTCCGGGCTTCTTCGGCGAGTGATTCGGAGACTTTGATGGCCGTCGACATGTGGCAAGGTGCCCCAGAATGATGGATAATGCAACTTTTTGCAACCCTGAGATTCTCTCACCAAGCCGTCCACCCGCCATCCACCAGCAGATTCTGCCCGGTGATATAGCTGCTCGCTTCGCTCGCGAGGAACACGAGCGCGCCCTTGAGCTCCTCCGGCCGTCCCATGCGTCCCATCGGGGATTTGGCGGTGAGGCGTTCCACCATCGTTGCGTTCGCGGCGGGACCGGGGAAGGGGCCGGGGGAAAGGCAGTTCACGCGCACGCCGTCCTTCGCCCAATAGACGCCGAGGTGGCGGGTCATGTGGACGATGCCGCCCTTCAGCGTGTGATAGGCGACAGGACTCGCCGGGACGACACCCTCGTAGGCCTCGGGATACGAGCCGACGACGCCGTACATCGAGCCGATCATCACGATGCTCGCGCCTCCGCCGCGGGCGACGGCGTGGTCGTGCAGCTTCCGTGCGAGGAGAAAATACCCGGTCGCGTTGGCGAGGCTGCGGTTGAATTCTTCGCCGGTCACGGTAGTGAGGTCCGATCCGTTCGCGGCGTGGCCGTTGTTGATGAGGATGTCGATGCGTCCGGCGCGAAGGAGGGCGTCGGCGAAGCCGTTTTCGATCGAGGCTTCGTCGAGATGGTCGAGGGCGACGCCGAAATGGGTTTGTCCGTCGATCGCGGGCAGGGCGGCGGCGCACCCGGCGGCCTTGGCCGCGTCGCGGCTCGTCGTGATGACGTTGGCTCCGGCCTCGGCGAGAGCGCGGGACATCGCCGAGCCGAGCCAGCCGCCGGCGCCGCTGATGAGGGCGGTCTTGCCGCGGAGGTCGAAGAGTTGGGAAACGGTGCGTTCGGTGCTCATGTCAGCAGATTCTCCCAGCCCGATCCGCCGGCGCTGCGGTGCGAGGCGAGGTTCACTTTCAGCGTGCGGATCGCGTCCTCGAGCGGGCAGAGGACCTCGCCGAATCCCTCGACCGCGTCGAGGAAGGCCGCATTCTGGATCTGGTAGATCGTGTCGCGATCGGGCACGGAGACGGGTTCGTGATGCCAGGCGCCGTTCGGATCGGTCATCCACGACCAGCGCTGTTTCGGGTAGTCGGCGCGCAGGGTGCCGCGCTCGCAGACGACGGTCATGAGGACCTCGTTGGGATGCTGGTAAAGGTTCAAGGTGTAGGTGCCCATCGCCCCGCTTTCGTGTCGTGTCAGGGTATGGACGGTGTCCTCGACGGTGACGCCGTCGAGCGCCTGGTGGGCCGCATCTGTGACGAGGCGCGAGACCGGGCCCGCGAACCAGTCGCCCACGTTGTACATGTGGGTGATCATGTCGTTGATCGCGCCGCCGCCGAGCTCGGGTTTGGCGAAATAGACGTCGCGATAGGCGGGGCGAAGCTGGGCGAAGGACTGGCCCGTGGAGATCGACACGGTGAGCACCTTGCCGAACCGGCCCGAGGCGATCTCGCGGCGGATCGCGGAGACGGCGGGATGGGCGCGGTGGACGTAGCCGACGGCGACGGTGAGGTTCTTTTCCGCGATGGACCGTGCGTAGCTTTCGACCCCGTCGAGCGAGAGGCTCAGTGGCTTTTCCATGAGCTGATGGATGCCGAGATCGGCGAGCTGCATCCCGATGCCGAGATGGGTCGGTGCCGGCGTGGCGATCACGGCGATGTCGTAGGTGCCCTTCGAGAGGGCGGTGTCGAGATCGGTGTAGGCGAAGGCATCGGGAATGCCGTAGCGTCGAGCGATCTCGGCGCGCCGCTCGGGATGGGTTTCACAAAAGGCGATCGCGTCGCAGCGGTCGAGATGTTGGAAGACACGGAGGTGCCGTTCGCCGATGGAGCCGGTGCCGATGACGAGGAGTCTCATGGGTATACGGTGGTGACCCGAGAGGGTCCGATGGGAGATCCAACCCTATCCGGTGGCCTTTGGCAACGGGGGAAGCGACGACTTCCACGCCGCGATGGCGGGGTGGGGCGGAATGGCCGGGGCGCAAACCCGCGGGATTTCCGGCTTGTCGAGGGCATTGAAGATCGGTTAACAAAGCGGCCTCATGTCCCATTTCCTCACCGGTGTTTTCCCCGTCTTCCAAACTCCCTACCTCGCCGATGAATCGATCGACGCCGAGACGCTCGGGCGCGAGATCGCGTGGCTCTTCGAACAGGGCTCCGACGGCATCGTGCTGGCGATGGTCTCGGAGGTGCTGCGCCTCTCCGACCGCGAGCGCGATCATCTCGCCACGCTCGCCTGCCAATTCGCCGCGGGAAAAGGTCCGGCCGTGATCAGTGTCGGGGCCGAGAGCAGCCGCATCGCCGAGGGCCACGCCCGACACGCCGAGGAGGCCGGAGCCGGGGCGCTGAT
>JALRFZ010000482.1 GCA_023253615.1 Verrucomicrobiales bacterium
TGCTGAGCGTTTCTGGGGTGCTCGATCCGACCCCCTTCGGCCCCGGGACGCTCGACCAGAACATGCGCCGCCGCAGCGTCTATTTCACGGTGAAGCGCAGCAAGCCGGTCACCTCGATGCTGGTCTTCGACTGGCCCGAGCATCTCGTCAGCATCGGCGAGCGTCCGGTCACCACGGTGGCGCCGCAGTCGCTCTATCTGATGAACAGCCCGCAGGTGCGGCAATACGCCGCCGCCCTCGCGAAACGGAGTGGTGGCGACATCGGCGTTGTCTACGAATCGGCCCTCAGCCGCCCCGCCACCGATCCCGAGCGCGCCACCGCGGCCGCCTTCCTGGCATCCCAGGGGGCGCGTTACCAGGGCCAGCCCGATGCCGCCGAGCGCGCCCTCACGGACTACTGCCACGCCCTCCTGACCTCGAACGAGTTTTTGTATTTGCCATGAAAGTGAACGAATTCCCTGGCCTCCTCACCCGCCGCTCCCTCCTCCACCGTGCCGGTGCGGGCGCAGGGATGCTTGGCCTCGCCACGCTGCTACGCGATGAAAAACTCCTCGCCGCGCCGATCGATCCGCTGGCGCCGCGCGACGCCCATTTTCCGGCGAAGGCAAAACGGGTCATCTGGATCTTCGTCAACGGCGGACCGAGCCAGGTCGATACCTGGGACTACAAGCCCGCTCTCGAGAAGCACGACGGACAGGAGCTGGAGGGCTTCGACAAATTCACCGGCTTTTTCGCAAACTCCGTCGGCGGCATCATGAAGTCGCCCTTCGCCTTCCGCCCGCGCGGCCAGTGCGGCAAGATGGTTTCCGACCTTTTCCCCCATCTCGGCGAGCACGTCGACAAGATGGCCTTCATCCACTCGGGCTACACCGATTCGAACAACCACAGCCCCGCGCTCTTCATGATGAACTGCGGCCTGCCGCGCATGGGCCTGCCCTGCGCGGGATCGTGGGTCACCTACGGTCTCGGCAGCGAAAGCCGCGACCTGCCCGCCTTCGTGGTGATGTCCGACCCGCTCGATCGCGGTCTGCCGAAGGGCAACGCCAGCAACTGGAGCGCCGGCTTCCTCCCCGGCGTCTATCAGGGCACCTGGCTGAAACCGAAGGGCGATCCGATCGACAATCTCTTTCCGCCAAAAGACCAGCCCGCCCCCGCCCAGCGCGGCCAGCTCGATCTGCTCGCGCAATTGAACCAGGCCCACCTCGAGTCACGCCCCGCCGACACCGATCTCGCCGCCCGCATCGAGAGCTACGAGCTCGCCTACCGCATGCAATCCGCCGCGCCCGAGGCGCTCGACCTCGCCCGCGAGTCCGAAGCCACGAAACGGCTCTATGGTCTCGACCAGAAACATTGCAGCCACTTCGCCGCCCAATGCCTCACCGCGCGGCGGCTCGTGGAGCGCGGCGTGCGTTTCGTGCAGATCTATTCGGGCGGCATGGAAAACCAACGGAGTTGGGACGGCCATTCCGACATCCAGGGCAATCACTCGCAGTTCGCCGGCGAGACCGACCAGCCCGTCGCGGCGCTGCTGGCCGATCTGGAGCTGCGCGGGCTGCTCGACGACACCCTCGTGATCTGGTGCGGCGAGTTCGGCCGCCTGCCCGTCGCGCAAAAGGGCAAGGCGCCCGGCCGCGACCACAATCCGCACTGCTTCACCGCCTGGCTCGCCGGCGGCGGGGTGAAGGGTGGCGTCAGCTATGGCGAATCGGACGAACTCGGCCACAAGGCCGCGGTGGACAAGGTCTCGGTACACGATCTGCACGCGACGATTCTGCATTTGCTGGGGCTCGATCACGAAAAGCTCACCTACACCTACAGCGGTCGGCGCTACCGGCTCACCGATGTGTTCGGCAACGTGATCCGGCCGATCCTGGCGTGATTCTCAGCGCCGCTCGACGACCCGGAGATCGCCGTGGCTTTTCGCGATGCTGCGGGCGGGCAAGACTCCCTGCCAGGAAGTCAGCGGATAAACGATGCAGTCGCGGCCGAGAACGGAGCCGGGGCTGAGAACGGCGTTGCATCCGATCTCGGTGCGGTCGCCGATGATGGCCCCGAATTTCCTCAGGCCCGTCTCCAGAAAGCCCCCTTCCCCGTCGCGCACCTTCACGGGCGCGCGGTCGAGCCTGACATTCGAACAAACCACGCCCGCTCCGAGATGGGCTCGGAAACCGAGGATGGATTCGCCCACGTAATTGAAATGCGGCACTTCGCAGCGGTTGAAGAGAACGCAGTTCTTGAACTCGCTCGAATTCCCGAGGACGCAGTCGTTTCCAACGATCACGTTTTCCCTGACATACGCACCACTGCGCACGACCGATCCGCTCCCGATCCAGGCGGGACCTTTCACGATGGCATTCGCCTCGATCACCGCGCCGGGTGCGACAAAAACACGATCGCCGACAACGGCGCGGGGATCGGCCTGACCCTGTTGCATCGGCGAGGCAACCCTGTCGAGTCGTTCCGCAAGGTAATCCGCGATCCGGCCGATCGCATTCCAGACGGGCTCGTCCTGCGCGAACAGCGCCACGTGCTCCGTCTCGGCCAGGTCCAACAAGTCACCAGGGAGAAACTTCATCTTCAACTCGCGACCCGTGACCCGTAACCGTGACCCGCCGACTCACACCGTCATCACATCCTTCTCCTTCGCGGCGAAGTGCTCGTCGATGGATTTGACGTGTTTGTCAGTGAGCGTCTGGACCTCTTTTTCGTGATCGTGGAACTGGTCTTCGGTGATGGTGCTGGCCTTGAGGGCGGCCTTGAGTTTGTCCATCGCATCCTTGCGGGCACCGCGGACGCGCACGCGGCCCTGTTCGGCCATGTCCTTGATGATCTTCACGAGATCGCGGCGGCGCTCTTCGGAGAGCTCGGGGATGGGCAGGCGGATGATGCGTCCGTCGTTCGAAGGATTGATCCCGAGCTTGGACTCGCGCAAGGCGCGGTCGATATCCTGCATGATCGAGGGATCGTGAGGCTGCACCGTGAGCATGCGCGGCTCGGGCGCGGAGACGAGGGCGATCTGTTTCAACGACATCGTCGCGCCGTAGGAATGGACGTGCACGTGGATGTTGTCGAGGAGGGCGGGACTGGCCTTGCCGGTGCGGATGCTGGTCATCTCCGTGGCAACGAAGTCGGCGGCTTTCTCCATCGCTTCTTCGGTTTCGAGCAGGAAGGTTTCGAGGTCCATGGCGGTTTGAAAAGGGAGTCTAGGCGGGGATCGGGTCAAATCAACCCTCAGGCACAGACGACGGTGCCGATGTCGTCGCCGGTGAGGGCGCGGCGGATGTTGCCGTCGATCGTCATGTCGAAAACGACGATGGGGATGGCGTTGTCCTGACAAAGGGTGAAAGCGGTGCCGTCCATCACCTTGAGGTTGCGCGAAAGGGCCTCGTTGTAGGTGACGGTGTCGTAGCGCACGGCGTCGTCGTGTTTGTTCGGATCCTTGTCGTAGACGCCGTCGACCTTGGTGGCCTTGAGGATGGCGTCGGCGCCGATCTCATTGGCGCGCAGCGCGGCGGCGTAGTCGGTGGTGCAGTAGGGGTTGCCCGTGCCGGCGACGAAGATGACGATGCGTCCGCGCTCGAGGTGGCGCGTGGCGCGACGCTGGATGAAGGGTTCGGCGATGCGGTCCATCGGGATGGCGGTCATTACGCGGACCTCCAGTCCCGCCTTCTCGAGCCGGTCCATCAGGGCGAGGCCGTTGATGACGGTCGCGAGCATGCCCATGTTGTCGCCCGTGGTGCGGTCGGTGCCGTTCGTGCGCGCGCCGGCGAGTCCGCGGAAGATGTTGCCGCCGCCCACGACCACGGCGACCTGCGCGCCGATCTTCTGGAGGGAGCGGAGCTCGTCGGCCAGCCGGTCGAGCACCTGGG